>NZ_JBSFTP010000101.1:0-23123 GCF_053591315.1 Streptomyces sp. NPDC003042 | reverse complement strand
CAATCGCCGGCGAGGCTGAAGAACCAGCCCCGCCGGCGATTGAGGCGCGGGCGCGGAGCGCCGTGTGGGAAGCCGCGCCCGGCGTCCGAGGCGGGAACGGTGGAAGGGCGGGTAGGGGACCCTCCGCGCAGCGGCGACCAAGGCCGCCGGACGGAGTCCGGCGCAGCGGCGCGAAGCCCGGGAGGCCCGCCAGGGCCGAGCGGTGCGAGCGGCGCGTCAGGAAGGGTGCGGCGCGTCAAAAAACGGACAGGCCCGTCAGGGTCGTGAAGCGGTCCAGGGCCGCCACGCCCGTCACCGAGTTGCCCTGGGCGTCCAGGCCGGGGCTCCAGACCGCCAGGACGCAGCGGCCCGGGACGACCGCGACGATGCCGCCGCCCACGCCGCTCTTGCCGGGCAGCCCGACGCGGTAGGCGAATTCGCCCGCCGCGTCGTACGTCCCGCAGGTCAGCATCACCGCGTTGATCTGCTTGGCCTCGCTGCGCGTCAGCAGCCGCGAGCCGTCCGCCCGCAGCCCGTGCCGGGCCAGGAAGAGTCCGGCACGGGCCAGGTCGGCGCAGCTCATCTCGATGGAGCACTGCCAGAAGTAGTGGTCGAGGAGCGTCGGCACCGGGTTGTCGATGTTGCCGTACGAGGCCATGAAGTGGGCGACGGCGGCGTTGCGGTCGCCGTGCTCCTGCTCGGAGGCGGCGACCTCGGCGTCGAAGGCGAGAGCCGGGTTCGCGCTCTCCTCCCGCAGGAACCGCAGCAGTTCGCTGCTCGCGTCGCCCGTCAGGGTCTGGAGCCGGTCGGTGACGACGAGCGCCCCCGCGTTGATGAACGGGTTGCGCGGGATGCCGTTCTCGTACTCCAGCTGCACCAGCGAGTTGAACGGGTTGCCGGAGGGTTCCCGGCCCACCCGCTCCCACAGGCTGTCGCCGCCCTCCGCGAGGGCCAGCGCGAGGGCGAAGACCTTGGTGATCGACTGCGCGGAGAAGGGGACCTGCCAGTCCCCCACCCCGAAGACGTTGCCGTCGACATCGGCGATCGCCATCCCGAACTGCCGGGGGTCCACGGACGCGAGCGCCGGGATGTACTCGGCGGGCGTGCCACTGCCCAGCAGGGGGGCGATGTCCGTCGCGATCTGCTCCAGCAGCGAGACGTACGTGAAAGGCGCCGCGTCCTCCACGGTGTCGCTACGCCTTGACGCCGCGGTGCAGTGCCACGATGCCGCCGCTCAGGTTGCGCCAGGCGACCTTGCTCCAGCCGGCCTTCTGGAGCAGCGCGGCCAGGGCGGGCTGGTCCGGCCACTCCCGGATGGACTCGGCCAGGTACACGTACGCGTCGGGGTTGGAGGACACGGCGCGGGCGACGGGCGGCAGGGCGCGCATCAGGTACTCGGTGTAGACGGTGCGGAAGGGCGACCAGGTGGGCTGCGAGAACTCGCAGATGACGACCTGGCCGCCGGGCTTGGTCACCCGGTACAGCTCGCGCAGCGCGGCATCGGTGTCCTGGACGTTGCGCAGGCCGAAGGAGATCGTCACGGTGTCGAAGACGTCGTCCTTGAACGGCAGCTTCGTGGCGTCGCCGGCGGTCAGCGGGAGCCACGGGTTGCGCTTCTTGCCCTCGCGGAGCATGCCGAGGGAGAAGTCGCAGGGCACGACGTACGCGCCGGTCGCGGCGAAGGGCAGCGAGGAGGTCGCGGTCCCGGCGGCCAGGTCGAGCACCTTCTGCCCGGGGCGGGCGGCGACCGCCTTGGCGACCTCCTTGCGCCACAGGCGGGCCTGCCCCAGGGAGAGCACGTCGTTGGTGAGGTCGTAGTTCGCCGCCACACCGTCGAACATGGAGGCGACTTCGTGCGGCTGCTTGTCCAGGGAAGCCCTTGTCACTGGCGTTGGCCCCTCGGTGTGCGGGTCGGCAGATACGCAGCCATCCTCTCAGGCCCCGGCCCCCGCGCCTGCCGGGCCCCCGCGGGGGGACAACTGGTCCGAAGGACAGTTACGCGGCTTCGTCCGGGCGGGTTGACTGGGGCGGTGCGCCCGCGGATGCAGCGGCCCCGCGGTTGCCACCGGGCACACTGGGTGCCCACGCACCGAGCAAAGGGCTTCACATGCCGGCAGGCCGTTCCACCGGTCGCTCCCCCCGCGCGCTACGACGGGCCGAGCGGCGCAGGCGGCTGCGGCGTACGGTTCTCGGCTCGGCGGCGCTCCTCGTCCTCACGGCGGCGGCGTACACGCTGGCCCCGGGGAACGACGTGGTGACGACGATCGCCGACGGGCGGTCCGTCCGCCCGTCGGACCGGCCCTCCCCGCAGGAGGCCGCTCCCTCGGGCAGCCCGGCCGCCCCGCCCGCGGCCGGAGCGAGCCCCCGGGAGCCGCAGCGCCCGCCCTCGGCGGCGCCCGTGAGTCCGTCCGCGAAGGCCTCCCCCTCCGGAGCGAAGGCGTCTCCCGGGCCGGGCGTGTTCGCGGGTTCCACGGGCTCCGGGCAGCCCCAGGGCAAGGGACCCGCGCTCCGCTGGCGCGTCGAGGTCGAGGAGGGCAGCGGGGTGGACCCGGATGCCGCCGCCCGCAGCATCGAGGCGATCCTCGGCGATCCGCGCGGGTGGATCCGCGACCCGGCGTACGGCTTCCAGCTGGCGGGGCCCGGCCAGCCGGTGGACTTCACCGTGAAGATCGCCACGCCGACCACCACCGACCGGCTGTGCGAGGTGGTCACGCCCGAGCTGATCGGCGAGACGAACTGCCGGGCCGGTCATACAGTCGTGGTGAACCTCAAGCGCTGGCAGGAGGGATCACCGCAGTTCAGCGGCGCGGTGGAGGAGTACCGGGCGCTGATCGTGAACCACGAGGTGGGGCACGAGCTCGGACGCGAGCACGAGACCTGCCCGGGTCCCGGAATGCCCGCCCCCGCGATGATGCAGCAGATCAAGGGCCTGCTGGGCTGCACGGCGAACGCCTGGCCGTTCTCCGCCGAGGGAACCTACCTGGCCGGACCGCGCGTCCCCTGAGACGGGAGTGTCCGGACGGGGTGAGGAGCGGGAACGTGCGTGTCGTGAGCTTCAGCGTCCCCGACTGGTTCCCGTCCTACGAGCCGCGGGAGCCGTACGTCCGGCTCACCGAGCAGGAGTCGGCGGTGTTCCTGTGCCTGGCCACCGGCGCGTCCAACGCGGAACTCGCCGCCGAACTGCGGCTGTCGGTCAGCACGGTCAAGTTCCACGTGGGCAACATACGGGCGAAGCTGGGCGGGATCAGCCGCCTCCAGGCCTGCCTGCTGGCCGCCCTCGCGCGTGGCGAACCGCGCCACGGCCAGAGCCCCCTCAGCGACGGCGGTGCAGCAGCCGGCCCCCGATGACCGTGGCCACGCAGGTGCTCGCGCCCCGCTCCGTCAGGGAGGCGAGGTCCGCGACCGCGAAGACCGCGAACCGGGCCGGGGCGCCCGGCTCCAGCACCCCGTGGAAGGCCCGGCCGGCCGTCTCCAGTCCGGCAAGGGGGTCCAGGGCGGGCGGGCCCTCGTAGGGAACCGGCGGCAGGACGGTGAGGCCCGAGCGGACCACCGCCGTACGCACCGACGGGATCGTGAACCGCCCCGCCACCGCCACCACACCGCGCGCGAGCAGCTTCTGCGTGCCGCGCCGGGCGCTGTTGCCCCAGCGGACCTCGGTCAGCTTCAGGGCGTCCAGCGCGGCCTGCCCGGTGACCGGGTCCGCCCCGAGCTCGGTGACCTCGTACGGATCGTCCGGGTAGTACGTCCGCTCCAGCAGTTCGTCCGCCCCGCGCGCCAGCAGACCCGGCGTCAGCACCCCGGGCCAGCGCCGGACCCGGGCGTGCGGGGCGGACGCGCCGAGCTCCTCGTACGGGCCCGCGCGGACGATCCGCTCGCCCTCGACCAGGACCGCGCCGCCCGGCAGCGGCTCGGCCGCCGGTCCGGTGACGAGGAACGCGGCAGTGTGCAGCGTCAGCATCGGAGTTTCAGCATCAGTTCGTGGAGATGAGCTTCAGCTCGGGGTGCGCGGTGCCGCCCTCGATGGCGGTGGAGGAGATGTGCGAGACGACGCGGGCGTCGACCGGGTCGTCGGCCGGGTCGTCGTGCACGAGGAGGTGCTCGTACGTCGTCGCGCGCTGCGCCGGGGTGCGGCCCGCCGTGCGGATCAGCTCGATGATCTCCTGGCGGTTCGAGCGGTGCTTGGCACCGGCCGAGGAGACGACGTTCTCCTCCAGCATGATCGAGCCGAGGTCGTCCGCGCCGTAGTGCAGGGAGAGCTGCCCCGCCTCCTTGCCGACGGTCAGCCAGGAGCCCTGGATGTGCGCGATGTTGTCGAGGAACAGGCGCGCGATGGCGATCATGCGCAGGTACTCGAAGACGGTCGCCTGGGTGCGGCCCTTGAGGTGGTTGTTCTCGGGCTGGTACGTGTACGGGATGAAGGCGCGGAAGCCGCCGGTGCGGTCCTGCGTGTCCCGGATCATCGCGATGTGCTCGATGCGCTCGGCGTTGGTCTCGCCGGTGCCCATCAGCATGGTGGAGGTGGACTCCACGCCCAGCTTGTGGGCGATCTCCATGATCTCCAGCCAGCGCTCGCCGGACTCCTTGAGCGGGGCGATCGCCTTGCGCGGCCGCTCCGGCAGCAGCTCGGCGCCGGCGCCTGCGAAGGAGTCGAGGCCTGCCGCGTGGATGCGGCGGATGGCCTCCTCGGCGCTCACGCCGGAGATGCGGGCCATGTGGTCGACCTCGGACGCGCCGAGGGAGTGGATGACCAGCTGCGGGAACGCCTGCTTGATGGCGGAGAAGTGGTGCTCGTAGTACTCGACGCCGTAGTCGGGGTGGTGCCCGCCCTGGAACATGATCTGCGTGCCGCCCAGCTCGACCGTCTCGGCGCAGCGGCGCAGGATGTCGTCGAGGTCGCGGGACCAGCCCTTCTTGGTGTCCTTGGGGGCCGCGTAGAAGGCGCAGAACTTGCAGGCCGTCACGCACACGTTGGTGTAGTTGATGTTGCGCTCGATGATGTACGTCGCGATGTGCTCCGTACCGGCGTAGCGCCGGCGGCGCGCCGTGTCGGCGGCCTGGCCGAGCGCGTGGAGCGGGGCGTGCCGGTAGAGGTCGAGGGCCTCTTCCTTGGTGATCCGGCCCCCTGCGGCGGCACGGTCGAGGACAGACTGGAGAGCGGCCTGGTCGGTCACCGGTGCGTCACCTTTCGGCGGTGTGTCAAGGGTTCGGACCGATCCAGCCTACGGCAGGGGTCGTCCGCGGATGTCGGGGGTCGGGGGTTGGGTCAGGGGGTCAAGGGGTCAAGGGGTCAGGGGCTGCGGGTGAGGTCGCCCTCGGGGTTTCCGGCCGGGCGGTCGCCCGACGTGTAGTGGAGCGTTCCGTTCGCGTTGAGGGTGAAGCGCTCGTCGGCGGAGCCGTTGGAGCAGATGCCGGGAGCGGGGTTGGTCCCGCCCGACGTGTCCAGGACGAGCGAACGGTCCGTGGCGGAGACGAGCTTCCAGTCGCCGCTGCAGTCGGTGCCGAGGACGGGCAGGACCGACTTGTCGCGGGCGACGACCTCGCCCACCTTCCCGCCCCTGATGGTGATCTCGAACTCGCTCGCCACCCCCATGCGGGCGGTGGTGACCGTGCCCTTCCAGGTGCCGGTGAACTCCTTGGGGACGTCGGCACGGGTCCCCTTGCCGGGTTCGGAACTCGGGGCGGAGCTCGCGGCGTCCGGTCCGGAGGCCGCCGGGGCCGGGGTGGAGGGCCGGGAACCGCTGTCCGCCGTGTCCCGGCCCTCGCTCTGGCCGAGCAGGAGCCCCATCCCGTACAGCCCGCCCGACAGCGCGGCCAGCACCGCCGCGGCGCCGAGGACGAGGGTGCAGCTGAAGCGGCGCCCGGCCGCCGTGACGGTGACCCGGCGCTCGTCGGGCGCGGTCCGCGGCTGCGGCACGGCGGCTGCGGCGCCGCCGGCCGTCTCGGTCGGGGCGCCGTACAGGGGGGATCCGTAGGGACCGGCCGGGGCCTGCTGCCCCGGGCCCTGGCGCTCGTCGCCTCCGTACGAGGGATCGGGCGCCCCGAATCCGACGCCCGCGCGGCCCCCGTGGGAGGCGGTGGTGAACGGCACCGGGCCGGAGGGGCCCTCCGGGGCGGCCTCGGCCTCGGAGGAGTCGACCTCCAGGTCGAGCAGGGCCACCGCCGCCCGGCTCGCCTGCTCCACCAGCGGCGCCGGAAGCCACCCGGGCGTGCCCAGGGCGCCGACCAGCGCCGCCGCGATCGCCTCGGGCGCCGGGCGGTCGGCAGCCGCCTTGGCCAGGCAGGACTCGATCAGCTCGCGCAGCGCGCCGGCCGGGACCCCGTCCAGCTCCGGCGGCTCGTGGACGACCTTGTAGAGGAGCGTCGCCGAGTTGTCCCCGCTGAACGGGGGCCGCCCGGTCGCCGCGAAGGCCAGCACCGCGCCCAGCGAGAAGACGTCCGCCGCCCCGGTGACGCCCTTGCCGAGGATCTGCTCGGGGGACATGTAGCCGGGCGAGCCGATGGAGACGCCGGTGGAGGTCAGCGAGGCCGTGCCCTCCGTGGCGCGGGCGATCCCGAAGTCGATCAGCCGGGGCCCCTCCAGGGTCAGCATCACGTTCGACGGCTTGACGTCCCGGTGTACGAGGCCCAGCGCGTGCACCGCCACCAGGGCCCGTGCCAGCCCCTCGCCGACGGCCCGTACCGACGCCTGCGGCAGCGGACCGTGCGCGGCCAGCGCCTGGTTGAGGGACGGCCCGGCCACGTAGCCCGTCGCCACCCACGGCACGGCCGCCTCCGGGTCGGCGTCCAGCACGGGCGCGGTCCACTCCCCGCCGACCCGCCGCGCGGCCTCCACCTCGCGGCGGAAGCGGGTCCGGAACTCCTCGTCGGCCGCGAAATGCGGGTGCACGATCTTGACGGCGACGGTCCGGCCGCCCGCGCTGCGCCCCAGATAGACCCGGCCCATGCCTCCTGAGCCGAGCCGGCCGAGCAGCCGGTACGCGCCGATGCTCCGCGGTTCACCGGCGTCGAGCGGCTGCATCGCGTCCCCCGTCCCCCGAGATGTGTGACGTCACCTGAACAGGCACGCGCAGCACTTTAGTGCCGCGGGCATCGCCCGCGGTGGCCGCCGGCGACGCCCACATGTCCGCATTCCCGTTCCGGGACGGGAATGCGGAAAGGGAACGGCTTCCCGGGAAACGGCCCTAATTCGATTTTCCGGAATCCGGAATGGGGAACAATCACGGGCATAAGCCGCTCATCGCTCCGGCGCGACCGCCTTCAAGAGCTCGACGGTGACATCGGCGGGGTAGCCCGTCGTCGCTCCCGTACGGCGCGCGAATTCGGTCACGCCGGCGAGTTGTTCCGGGCCGAAGCGGAAGTCGAGCGTCGTGAAGTAGCGCTCCAGCAGCTCGGCGTCGAAGGCCTCCCAGCGGGCCGCCTGCTCGGCGACCTTGGCGACCTCCGCCAGCGAGACGTCCCGGGAGGCGAGGAAGGCCTCGTGGACCTTCTCCACGACCACGGGCTCGCGAGCGAGGTAGTCCTTGCGCGCGGCCCAGACGGCGAAGACGAACGGCAGTCCGGTCCAGTCCTTCCACATCTGCCCGAGGTCGTGCACGGCCAGCCCGAGCCGGGGGGCGTCGTGCAGCGAGGCGCGCAGCGCGGCGTCGCCGATCAGCACCGCCGCGTCGGCCTCCTGCATCATCAGCCCCAGGTCAGGGGGGCAGGTGTAGTAGTCCGGCCGCACTCCGTACTGCTCGGCGAGCAGCAGCTGGGCGAGGCGTACGGAGGTTCGGGAGGTCGATCCGAGGGCGACGCGGGCACCGTCCAGCCGCTCCAGCGGGACCTGGGAGACGATCACGCAGGACATCACCGGGCCGTCGCAGCCGACCGCGAGATCGGGGAAGGCGACGAGCTGGTCGGCGTTGCGCAGGAACTCGACGAGGGTGATCGGGGCGATGTCCAGCTCGCCCCGGACGAGGCGCTCGCTGAGCTTCTCGGGTGTGTCCTTGGTCAGCTCCAGGTCCAGCAGCGTGCCGGTTCGGGCGAGCCCCCAGTAGAGGGGCAGGCAGTTCAGGAACTGGATGTGGCCGACGCGGGGCCGGCTGCGATAGACGTCCACATCGCGAGACTAGCCCCCGCCTCCACGTCAGCCATGAGGCGGGTCTCAAACGTCCGAGTGACGTGATCTTTCCCTCTGGTCCCGCCCCGAGGACGCGTGCTAGGCTCGACGCAAGTTGCAGTTTGGTTTCCCTTGCAGTACGAGGCCTGCGGTTGTAACCCGCGGGCTTTTGTAGTTTTCAGACTTCTTAGCAGGTTCTGGAGCAGGGCGACCCTTTGGCCCATAGGAGGGCTCATGGCTACCGGAACCGTGAAGTGGTTCAACGCTGAAAAGGGCTTCGGCTTCATCGCCCAGGACGGCGGCGGCCCGGATGTCTTCGTCCACTACTCCGCGATCAACGCGTCTGGTTTTCGCTCCCTGGAGGAGAACCAGCAGGTGAACTTCGACGTCACGCAGGGTCCGAAGGGCCCGCAGGCGGAGAACGTCACCCCGGCCTAGTCGCCTGGGCCGACCGGATCGCGGTTGGATACAGCAGTACCCAAGGAGCCCTGCCTCTTCCGTGCGAGCGGAGTTGGCGGGGCTCCTGCCTTTTTCCTCCGGGGGTTGTGGGGGAAAAGACCGTCGGCCGGTCACCGTAAAACGGTGACCGGCCGACGGTCTTTCGTACGGGTGCCCCGTACACCCCGCTCCGGTCCTGCGGCCCGGTGCCCGCAGGCGGGCCCGGCTGCCGGGCTGCGTGCGGGCCGATACCGCCGGACCGGCTGCGCGCCGGTGGCCGGGCGGCGGGCAAGCGGACCGGGCGGGGGTCAGGGGGTGGCGGGGGCTGCGGTGATCGTGATCGTGACGATCAGTTCGACCTTCTCCGGGGTGATCAGGCGCAGGTGGTAGGTGCCCGGGGCGGTGTCCTCGGTGAGCAGCTCCGGCAGGACGATCCTGCCGTCGGCGCCGGTCTTCGGGAGCTCCAGGACGAACAGCTTCGCGCCGTCCTGGCCCGCGAAGTACGGGCCCTTCGCCGTCTTCGGGTCCACCGGGACCCAGGCGCCCGTCGTCTCGTCCTTCACGACCAGGCCGGCGGTAACCGCCGTACCGGCCACGGCCTTGCCACCGGCGGTGGCGAGGAACTCCAGGCCCTTGACGCTCGTACCGGTCACGACCTCCGGCGCGGTGGTGCCGTCCGTGCGCTTGAGCACGTCCGCCACCGGCTTCGCGGTGACCTTGCCCGTCAGCGCCAGCGTGAGCCGGCTCTTGGAGTCGTAGGCCGTGGCCCGCAGGGTGAACGTCCCGGCCTTCTCGCCCGCCTTGAGCTGGGGGGTGACGGCGATGCCCTCGGCGTTCGTACGGACGACCACGCTGCGCTCCTCGCGGAGGACGAACGCGGTGCCGCCGGTGGTGTCCTGCTCGACGGCGATGACGACGGCCTGGCCGACCGCCGGCTTGCCGTCGCTGAGCACCGCCTTGAAGCGGGCGCCCTCCGCGATGACGCTCCCGGCCTCGGCCTCCAGCTTCGCCTCGCCGACCTGCTCCAGCTGGGCCAGCGTGGCGGCCGGCGGCGGGGTCGGCTTCGACGGCTCGGTCGTCGGCGGGGTGGTGGGCGGCGTCGTGGGCGGGGTCGTGGGCGGGGTCGTCGGCGGGGTGGTCGGCGGCGTCGTGGGCGGCGTCGTCGGAGGGGTCACCGGCGGGGGCGTGGGCCGGGGGGTGACCGGCGGCACGGTGGGCAGGGTGGCCGCCGGCGGCGTCGGGAAGTTCCCGGCGGGCGGGTTCGGGACCCCGGCGGCGCCGCCGTCCTGGTACTGGCGCATGTAACCGAGCACGCTGTTCACGTACTCGCGCGAGTTGTTGTAGCTGAGGATCGCCTTGTCGAGATCAGCCGAATTCGAGAGGTTTCGGTCGCCCGCGCACAAGTAGAGGCCCGCACCCAGCGCCGCGTCGTAGAGGTTGTTCGCGTCGCGGTTGCCGTCGGCGTTGCCGTCGGCCTTCCAGGTGGCCCAGGTGGAGGGGATGAACTGCATCGGGCCGAAGGCACGGTCGAACTCGGTGTCCGCGTCCCACTCGCCCTTGTCGGTGTCGGTGATCCGGGCGTAGCCGTTGCCGTCCAGGCGCGGGCCGCGGATCGGCTTCTCCGTGTACCCGTCGGTCTTGAGCCCGTAGCCGGAGGCGTGGACGGACTCGATCCGGCCTATGCCGGCGAGCAGCTCCCAGGGCAACTTGCAATTGGGGAGGGCCGCGCCCACCGACAGCGCGGCGCGGCGGTAGGCGTCGAGGGCGGTCGCGGGTATGCCGCTGGCCCCCTCGGGCGCGGCCGCGCCGGGCGGCGGGGTCGGATCCGCGATCGGGGCCGGCAGGTCGAGCCGGGCGTCACCGCGGTCGGTGGCCTGCGGGCTGTCCGGGGTCGGTTCGGACTCCCCGGCGCCGGCGGTGGATGGATTGGACACGACCGCGGCGGTGGTCAGGCTGGCCGCGAGCGCGGCCGTGCACAGGACTTTGCGCGAGGTGTTGACTACATGACGGTGAAGCGGCTTCACAGTGCGGGATCCCCCCAAGGCGGCCAGCTGAGGCATGCGGCCGGTCGAGCCGTGATTTCTTCTGTCTATCAGGTATTCGCCGACGACTCGCCATCGCCCCAGGAGATATGACGCACCATTCGTCTCGTCTTCACCGCCTGTGACCGCAGGACGTCCAGGGCCTCACCGCCTGCTAGTTTTTCAGGCCGCACGCGAGCACTGGCGTACGACACCTCCCCCCTTCCGTGAACGCACTCTCCGGGAGGGTTCCGCGCAGATCCCGAAGGCCCGCCCATGAGCACTCCCCCGCCGAATCCCTACTCCGGAGCACCCGTTCCGCCGAACCCGTACGCCGGCGCGCCCGTCGCGCAGAACCCCTACGCCGGCCACTCGGGCGCGCCCGTCCCGCCCGGCAACCCGTACGGGCCGCCCGCCGGCCACCCGGCGCAGGGCACCGCGTACGCGGCCCCGTACCCCTCCGCGCCCGCGCCCGGGTGCCGGAACTGCGGAGCCGCCCATGCGGCGGACTTCTCCGTCCGTGCCCACGTGGGACTGGTGCTCGCGATGCGCTTCCACAACGTCAAGGGCCCCTTCTGCCACCAGTGCGGGCGGGCGATGGTCCGGGCGATGACCACGAAGACGCTGGTCCAGGGATGGTGGAGTCCGTTCTCCCTCGTCCTGTTCACACCCTTCACCCTGCTCTGGAACCTGATCGCCTTCCTCAAGTTCAACAAGCTCCCCCCGTCCGCACCGGCTCCAGGACGCCTGCCGCTGGACGAGGGCCCACCGGTCCTCTCCCGCCCGTTCGCCTACGTCGCCCTGCTGCCGCTGATCTGGGCCGTCTGGGCCGTCATCGGGATCGCGAACTCCGGCTGAGACGCCCAATGGCCCGTCGCGGCACCTCCGGTGGCTCATTGAGGCGGCGCGGGGCACGACCGGGCGACCGCTGCTAGGTTCGGCGCCCATGAGTACCGCACTGATGTACGACAGGGCTTTCCGCGAACGCGCCGAACGGCGGCAGATGTGGGGCGCCGGGCTGCTCTTCGTGGCCGTGCTGATGTGGGCCTGGCTCGCCTACCTGCTGCTGGCCCCCTTCATCGTCAGCGAGGGCTCCGGCAACGAGAAGGAGTGCGACTCCCGGGTCTTCTACGACAAGGAGGACCCGTACGAGGCGTACGGCTACGCCAAGGCCGAGGGCGGCCGTTGCGATGCCGCGCGGGACCCGGCCGGGATGCTCGCCCTGATGCTGCTCTCACTGCCGTTCGCGGCCGCCGGTGTCCATCAGCACAGCTCCGCGACCACGGCCCTGCGCATGAGCGCGCACGCGGCCGAGGTGGCCCGCCTCGAAGGCCTGGCGGCGTCGGACCGCTGAGGCGCACGGCTTCACATCCCTTCCCTTCCCTTCCCTTCCCCTCGCCGATCCGGCCCCCTACCCTGACGGCTCGTCAGATCGAGTCGTCCAGGGGGCGCGTCATGCTGCTGCGAGGGAAGACCGTCATCGTCTCCGGCGTCGGAGCCGGGCTCGGCCATCAGGTGGCCGCCGCCGTGGTGCGCGACGGCGGGAACGCCGTGCTCGGGGCGCGGACCGAGGCCAACCTGGCCAAGGCGGCTGCCGAGATCGACCCCGACGGGACGCACACCGCCCACCGCCCGACCGACATCACCGACGAGGGCCAGTGCCGGGCCCTCGTGGCGCTGGCCACCGAGCGGTTCGGGGGCGTCGACGCCGTCGTGCACGTCGCCGCCTGGGACTCGTACTTCGGCGGGCTCCAGGACGCCGACTTCGGGACCTGGCAGCAGGTCCTCGACGTGAATCTGCTGGGCACCCTGCGCATGACCCGCGCCTGCCTGCCCGCGCTCAAGGAGCGCGGCGGGTCGGTCGTCATCATCGGGACACAGTCCGCCATCGCCTCGCCGAGCGAGGTGCGGCAGGCCGCCTACGCCGCCTCCAAGGGCGCGCTCACCTCCGCCATGTACTCCATGGCCCGCGAGCTCGGCCCGCACCGGATCCGCGTCAACACCGTGCTGCCCGGCTGGATGTGGGGGCCTCCCGTACAGGCCTTCGTGACCTTCACCGCCCACAGCGAGGGGGTGCCGGAGGCCGAGGTGCACGCCCGCCTCACCGAGCGGATGGCGCTGCCCGACCTGGCCACCGACGGGGACGTCGCCGACGCCGCCGTCTTCCTCGCCTCCGACCGGGCGCGGGCGATAACCGGCCAGTCCCTGCTGGTCAACGCCGGGGAACTGATGCGATGACGCCCTCCGCGCACCTGACACGGGATCGTATGCTCGCCATATGACCACTCCGAGTGACGCTCCGACCGAAAACGCGATGCGCCGCGCGCTGCGTCGGGCCCGCGACGGCGTCGCCCTCGACGCGACCGAGGCGGCCGTACTCCTCCAGGCGCGCGGCGAGGCCCTGAAGGACCTCGCCGCCTCCGCCGCCCGCGTCAGGGACTCCGGACTCGCCGCCGCCGGGCGGCCCGGCGTCATCACGTACTCGCGCAAGGTCTTCATCCCGCTCACCCGCCTGTGCCGCGACAAGTGCCACTACTGCACCTTCGTGACCGTGCCCGGCAAGCTCCGCAAGAGCGGCCACGGGATGTACCTCTCCCCCGACGAGGTCCTCGACATCGCCCGCCAGGGCGCCGCGATGGGCTGCAAGGAAGCCCTCTTCACCCTCGGCGACCGCCCCGAGACCCGCTGGCCCGAGGCCCGCGAGTGGCTCGACGCGCACGGCTACGACGACACCCTCGCCTACGTACGGGCCATGGCGATCCGGGTCCTGGAGGAGACCGGTCTGCTCCCCCACCTCAACCCGGGGGTGCTGACCTGGTCCGACCTCCAGCGCCTCAAGCCCGTCGCCCCGTCCATGGGCATGATGCTGGAGACCACCGCCACCCGCCTGTGGTCCGAGCCCGGCGGCCCGCACCACGGCTCCCCCGACAAGGATCCGGCCGTGCGCCTGCGCGTCCTGGAGGACGCGGGCCGCTCCAACGTGCCCTTCACCACCGGGGTCCTGATCGGTATCGGCGAGTCCTACGAGGAGCGGGCGGACGCCTTCTTCGAGCTGCGCCGGATCCAGCGCAGCTACCACGGCATCCAGGAGGTCATCGTCCAGAACTTCCGCGCCAAGCCGGACACCGCCATGCGCGGCATGCCGGACGCGGAGCTGGAGGAACTGGCCGCCGCCATCGCCGTCGCCCGTCACATCCTGGGCCCGGGGGCCCGGATCCAGGCCCCGCCCAACTTGGTCGACGCCGAGTACGCCCTGCTCATCGGCGCGGGCATCGACGACTGGGGCGGGGTCTCGCCGCTCACCCCCGACCACGTCAACCCCGAGCGCCCCTGGCCGCACATCGACGAGCTGGCCGAGCGGACCGCCGCCGCCGGCTTCGAGCTGCGCGAACGCCTCACGATCTACCCGGAGTTCCTCCAGCGCGGCGAGCCCTGGCTGGACCCGCGCCTGCTGCCGCACGTCCGCGCGCTGGCCGACGCGCGGACGGGCCTCGCGGACGAGGGCGCGAGCGTCGAGGGACGCCCGTGGCAGGAGCCCGACGAGGGGTTCACCGCGTACGGGCGCACCGACCTGCACACCGCCATCGACACCGAGGGCCGTACCGGCGACCGCCGTGAGGACTTCGACCACGTCTACGGCGACTGGGACGCCCTGCGCGAGGCGGCGGCGCCGGGCATGGTGCCGGAGCGCATCGACACGGACGTACGGGCGGCCCTCGCGCAGGCCGCCGACGACCCGACGCGGCTCACCGACGAGCAGGCCCTCGCCCTGCTGCACGCGGACGGGCCGGCGCTGGACGCGCTGTGCCGGATCGCGGACGACCTGCGCAAGTCGGTGGTGGGCGACGAGGTCACCTACATCGTCACCAGGAACATCAACTTCACCAACGTCTGCTACACCGGCTGCCGCTTCTGCGCCTTCGCGCAGCGCCGTACGGACGCCGACGCCTACACCCTCTCCCTGGACCAGGTCGCGGACCGCGCCGCCCAGGCGTGGGACGTGGGCGCGGTGGAGGTGTGCATGCAGGGCGGCATCCACCCCGACCTGCCCGGCACCGCCTACTTCGACATCGCGCGGGCGGTCAAGGAGCGGGTGCCGGGCATGCACGTGCACGCCTTCTCGCCGATGGAGGTCGTCAACGGCGCGACGCGCACGGGGATGTCCGTACGGGACTGGCTGACGGCCGCGAAGGAGGCCGGGCTGGACTCCATCCCGGGTACGGCGGCGGAGATCCTGGACGACGAGGTCCGCTGGGTCCTCACCAAGGGCAAGCTGCCGACGGCGGACTGGATCGACGTGGTCACCACGGCGCACGAGCTGGGGATCCGCTCCTCGTCCACGATGATGTACGGGCACGTGGACCAGCCCCGGCACTGGCTCGGCCACTTCCGCACGCTGGCCCGCATCCAGCAACGAACGGGCGGCTTCACGGAGTTCGTGACGCTCCCCTTCATCCACACCAACGCCCCGGTCTACCTGGCGGGCATCGCCCGGCCCGGCCCGACGGCCCGCGACAACCGGGCGGTCACGGCGATGGCCCGGCTCCTGCTGCACCCGCACATCACCAACATCCAGACGAGCTGGGTGAAGCTGGGCTCGCAGGGCGCGGCCGAAATGCTCCGGTCCGGTGCCAACGACCTGGGCGGGACGCTGATGGAGGAGACCATCTCCCGGATGGCCGGATCCAGTTACGGCTCGTACAAGTCGGTCCGGGACCTGATCGCGGTCGCGGAGGCGGCGGGACGGCCCGCGAAGGCCCGTACGACGCTGTACGGGGAGGTGCCGGCGGAGCGGCAGGAGGCGGCCCGCGCCTCGGACGGGCACCTGCCGGAGCTGCTGCCGGTCCTGGACTGAGCGGGGCGCACCGGGGAGGAGCGGGGCGGGGGACGGTACGCATTCCAGCCGTTCTCCGGTCGGTCACCGGCGGCGTGACCGACTCCTTCCGGGTGTGACCGGACCTGTCCACTAAAGTGCAGCGCCAGAGCCTGGGGGGACGGCATGGACACGACGAGCACGACGAGTGCGACCAGTACGACGAGCACGGCCGCGACGTCGGCCGGCCTGACCACCGCCCTGTGGGGGCGCGCCGAACAGCAGGACTTCCGCAGCCGCGTGCGCGGCGCCCTGCTCGGCTCCGCCATCGGCGACGCCCTCGGCGCCCCCGTCACCGCCCTCTCCCTCGACGCCATCCGCGAGACCCACGGCCCGGCGGGCCTGACCGGGCCGGTCCCCGCGTACGGCCGCCCCGGCGCCGTCACCGCCGCCACCCAGCTCACCCTGTTCACCGTGGACGGACTCATACGGGCCCACGTACGCCGGGACACCGGCGGCTGGCACCCACCCACCGATGTCCACCGCGCCTACCTGCGCTGGGCCGCGACCCAGCACGACTGGGGCCCCGACGAGCGCCGCGAGGACAACGGCTGGCTCGCCCAGGAGGAGTGGCTCTACGTCCGCCGCAGCCCGGACCGCGCCTGCCTGACCGGCTTCGCCGACGACGTCCTCGGCACCCCGGAGCAACCGAAGAACCCCACCGCCCGGGACGCGGCAGCCGCCGCCCGCTCGGCGCCGTTCGGGCTGCTGGTCGGCTGGGAGCCCGCCCTGGTGCTCCAGCTCGCCGTCGAATGCGCCGCCCAGAGCCACGGGCACCCCACCGCCTGCCTGTCCGCGGGAGCCCTCGCCGTGATCGTCCACGGCCTGACCCGGGGCGACTCCCTCGACGCCGCGATCCAGCGCACCCTGGGGCTGCTCGGCTCCCGCCCCGGCCACCAGCCGGTGACCGACGCCCTCCAGCGTGCGGTCTCGGCCGTCACGCGCGAGGCGCCGAGCCCCGAGGCCGTCTCGGCGCTCACACCGGGCGACGGTGGGGGCGCCGAGGACGCGCTGGCCGTCGCCGTCTACTGCGCCCTGGTCGCCGAGGACGTGCCGCAAGGGCTGCGCCTCGCCGTCAACCACGGCGGCGACTCCACCGCCACCGGCGCCCTGTGCGGGGCCCTGCTCGGCGCGCTGCACGGCGAGACGGCCCTGCCCGCCGCCTGGCTCACCGGTCTGGAGGGCCGCGCCACGATCCTGGAGCTGGCCGACGACTTCGCCCTGGAGATGACCCAGGGCCCCGCCCTCCACGGCCCCTCCACCTCCGCCCCGATCTGGCTGGCCCGCTACCCGCGCGGCTGAACCCTCGGCTGGACCCACAACGCCTCGCCGATCGCGCAGAGTTCACCGTCCGCCGTGGCCAGGGCCGTGCCCACCGTGTACTTGCGGCCCTGTGCCCCGAGCAGCCAGGCGTACGAGACCAGGCCCCCGGTGACCGGCACCGGCCGCAGCAGCCGCCCGGTCAGGGCCGCCGTGACCGCTCCGGCCGGGCCGTGGCCCAGCAGGCGACCGGCCGCGTTCCCGGGGCAGTCCAGCGCTCCCCACACCAGCTCGGACGGCACCATCCCGTACTCGTCCCCCAGTTCGGGGCCGGGCTGCCAGGCCGTGGCGACGAGGTCCCGCCCGGGGACCACCCCGCAGTGCAGGCGCAGCCCGGTGGCGGGGGTCCGGTCCAGGCCGCAGCCGAAGCAGTCGACCTGTCCGTCCGGCGGATCGGCCCGGTAGGCCTCGGCGGCCTTCGACGCCTCGTCCCAGGAGGGGACCTCCGGTATCGCCCCGGCCGGGGCGGCCACGGGCGCGGCGACGGCGAGCGGGACACCGTCCCCGCCGAGCAGCGTGCCGCCGTCCAGCCTGACCGCCGTCCCCGTCGGCACCGGCCGGCGGAAGTCCACCCGTACGGCTTCGCCCGGGACGCGGGCGGCCAGCAGACCCGCCACATAGCCGCCGAAGGCCACCCCCGGGTAGCCGTGGAGCCCTTCGGGAACCGTGATCGTCTCGTAGTTGTTCACGCCACTCACCTCACCACTCTCCGTGTGCCTCTGCCACCCGCGCGCGGAACGCCGTAACTTGACCCTCCCGACGTCTCGGAGGTGCCCTCGCCCATGCGGATCGCCACGACCATCTTCCTCACGGACCGCACCGTCTCCCCCACCCGTCTCGCCCGCAGCCTGGAGGAGCGCGGCTTCGCCGGTCTCTACCTCCCGGAGCACACCCACATCCCGGTGAGCCGCGACACCTCCGCGCCCATGGGCGGTGACCTGCCCGAGCAGTACGGGCGGACCCTGGACCCCTTCGTGGCCCTCGGCCAGGCCGCCGCCGTGACCGAGCGCCTGCACCTCGGCACCGGCATCACCCTGGTCGCCCAGCACGACCCCATCGGGCTCGCGAAGCAGATCGCGACCCTGGACCACCTCAGCGGCGGCCGCTTCACCCTCGGCGTCGGCTACGGCTGGAACGTCGAGGAGGCCGCCGACCACGGCGTCGAGTGGTCCACCCGGCGCGAGCGCGTCGCGGACCACCTGGCGCTGATGCGCGCCCTGTGGGCCCCCGGCCCGACGGCGTACGAGGGCCCGTACTCCTCCGTCCAGGCCAGCGCGGCGTACCCCAAGCCGGTCCAGCCCGCCCGCGAACTCGGCGGCGGCCGGGCCCTGTACGGCCCGCGCACCCTGCTCGGCGGCGCGGCCGGCCCCAAGCTCTTCGCCGCCGTCGCCGACCACGGCGACGGCTGGATGCCCATCGGCGGACGCGGCCTGAGCGAGTCGATCCCGGCGCTGCGCCAGGCCTGGGAGGCCGCGGGCCGCGACCCCAAGACCCTCCAGGTGGTCCCGTACGCCGTCCAGCCCAACCCGGGCAAGCTGGCCCACTACGCCGACCTCGGCATCGAGGAGGTCGTCCTCCAGCTCCCCTCGGCGGCGGAACCGGAGGTGCTGCGCGCCCTGGACGACTTCGCCCAGTACCTCTGAGCCGAACCCCGCTCGGTACATTCATGACGTGAGCGAGCCTGTTGATCGAGCCGGGGCGGCTTCGCCGCCTGGCCGGCGCCGCCGAGGACGCGTGGCTGAACGGCCTCGCGGACGAAGCCGAGGGCGAGGGCACCGAGGGCACCGTGTCACTGGAGGAGATGGCCGCCATCCTCCGCGACGAGCAGCCGTGACGGATGGGATACGTCACGCGGTTCACCCGCCGCGAGGTCTACCGCGACCGGTGAGGCGTCTTCGTCACCGGCCCGGCGCGGGCCCTGCCTCACCCAGCATGATGCAATGATAGGAAGCGGGTATCATTGCATCATGCTGTACGCCACGCCCCACCTCCAGCCCTTCGACCTTGAGGTCCTTGAGCAGGTCAACGACCTGCGCAAACATCTGCGTGCCGCGGTTCAGCAGGCCCCGATGAAATGGACCCAGGACCTGCGCAAGGCCCTGACCGCCAGCGCCATCGCCGCATCGAACACGATCGAGGGTTATCAGGTCGACGCCAAGGACGTCGCCGACCTGATGGACGGCGAGCGCGAGGTCGAGGCCAGCGAGGAGAACAAGGCCGAGACGCTCGCGTACCAGCAGGCCATGACCTACATCCAGTCACTCCACGACGTCAGCGACTTCCGGTACAGCAAGGAATTCCTCAACGCGCTGCACTGGATGCTCCAGGGACACAACCACCCGGGCAGGACCGCAGGACAGTGGCGCAAGACCGCCATCCGCATCACCGCCCCCGGCGACGAGCTCGCCACCGACTACGAGGGACCGGACCGCGAGCTCGTCCCAGGGCTGATGACCGAGCTGGTCACCTGGCTCAACGAAGGCGACCTCGACACCCATGTACTGATCCGGGCAGCGATGGCGCACCTGAACCTGGCGAAGATCCACCCGTGGTCCGACGGAAACGGCCGGATGTCCCGCTCGCTCCAGACCCTGCTGATCGCACGCGGCGGCGTCCTGGCACCCGAGTTCTCCTCCATCGAGGAGTGGCTCGGCATGCCGGGCCACACCTGGGAGTACTACAAGGTACTGCGCGAAGTAGGTGGCCCCGTGTACTCGCCCGAGCGGGACACCCTCCCCTGGATCAAGTTCAACCTGCGCGCCTATCACGAACAGGCCCAGCGAGTGCAGCATCGGGTCAACCGCTCGAACGAGTGCTGGATGCTGCTCATCGAGGCCGCCGAGGCCGACGGCATCAGCGAGCGGCAGGTGACCGCGCTGCACGAGGTAGCGATCGCGGGAAGGGTACGGCGCTCCCGCTACGAGCGGTCGGAAGCGATCAACACGCAGCAGGCGACTCGAGACCTCCAGGCCCTGACGAAGGCCGGCGTGCTGACCGCAGTAGGGCAGACCAAAGGCCGGCACTACATCGCCGGCCCCCGCTTCCCGCAGAACGTTCTGGACGCCGCGAAGCGACCCCACCGCATCACCGACCCGTACGCCCCGTGAGGCAGCGGGGCACCGCCGCGAGGTCTACCGCGACCGGTGAGGCGACCTCCGCCCCCCTGATAACCTGTCACGCTTGTTGATCAACTCGCGTTCCTCTGGGGGATTTTCCGTGCTCAAAAATCTGCGTACCCGTGTCGCCACCGCCGCCGGAGCCGCGGCCGTCCTCTCCCTCGCGCTCACCGGCTGCGGCAGCACCGAGATCGCTCCGCCGGCGGACAAGCCCGCCGGCACCCCGTCGGCCCCCGCCGCCGGTACGCCCGGGGCGAAGGCCGGCAGCCTGGAGGGCGGCTGGATCTCGATGGCCAACCCGGGCAAGGGCGTCATCCTCACCGTCAAGGGCCAGATCGCCTTCGTGGTCGAGGCCGCCACCGGTCTGACCTGCGAGGGCACCACCAACGGCAAGACCCTCGACCTGAAGTGCCCGGCCGGCGCCCAGCGCTCGAAGGGCAAGGTCGACTCCGTCGACGCCACCACCCTCAAGGTCACCTGGGAGGGCGCGGCCGGCACCGACACCTTCCAGAAGAGCGAGCCGGGCAAGCTCCCGACGACCCTCCCCAAGCTCTGACCTCCGCCGCGAGCCACTCCCCGGCGCCCTGGCGGTTCAGCCCGTCAGGATGCCGGAGAAGGTCGTGACCGGGACGGTGTCACCGGCCGGCGGAGGCGTCGCCTGGACCGGCTTGCCCAGTGCGGCGAAGGTCACGGTGGTAACGGACCGGGTGGGGGGCATGTTCATCTCCAGGCGCGCCTGCACCACACGGCCCTTGGTGTCGATCCACACGTCGGCGGGGACCGGAAGACCGGCGGGGCTCTTGGCGCGGAGCTGCTCGATCTTGCCCCGCGGCTCGGGGGCCATGCGCAGGGTGACCGCGTCGTCGGCCAGGATCCCGCGGTAGCGCGTGGCCCAACGTCCGTAGACGTCCTCCTCGCCGACGCGCGTCACCTGCGTCAGCGTGGAGATCTGCTGGAGGATGTGCTCCGGGTCGTTGACCGGGGCCCGGAGCAGGTAGTGGGCCTCGGTCTTGTCCCGGGCCATCGCTCCCCACGTGCCTTCGGGGAGGTTGGCCGCTCCGCGCACGTAGACGTTGCCGTCGGCGAATATCTCGTCGACGTGACTGATCCCGCCCTCGGGGAAGTCGACCCCGAGCTGCCCCCGGTCCGCGTCCAGGTCGAAATCACCGGTGGCGGTCAGCTTGTACGTCCGGGTCCCGTCGTTGAGTTCCATCGTCTGACGGATCCAGGCACTGCTGCGGCCGGTGGCAACCGTGGCGTCCCGTACGGCCACCGAGTGGTCGACGGTCGGCGTCGGCGACGGCGACGCCGTAGCTGGAGGGGCCGGGGCAGGCAACGGATCGTCCGAGCACCCCGCGGCACACAGCAGTGTGAGAGCGGTGCCGATGAGCACGACGGAACGACGCATTTCTTCCCCCGGAGTCTTGGTCGGGCACTCCGCTGAGCCGCGTCGCGCGCATGGACACTACCTGTCCCCTACTGGCTGCGACGAACAGCCAGTTCGGCCCAGACCGTCTTGCCGACGACACGGTCCCTGACCCCCCAGTCGGTGGCGACGGCGTCCACGATGCGCAGTCCGTAGCCGGATTCGGCCTGGTAGGCGTGCGGCTGGACGGCGGGGCGGCGGTCCTGGCGGGCGTCGGACACCTCGATGCGCAGGACGTCCTCCAGGAGCGTCATCCGCAGCTCGAAGTCCCGCCCGGGGACACGTCCGTGCAGCACGGCGTTGCCGGCCAGCTCCGCCACCAGCAAGCCGGCGTCGGCGGACAGCGGCGTCCCCTCCGGGACACCCCAGTCGTGCAGCTCGACGAGGGCGAGCTGCCGGGCGAGGCGGGCCCCGCGCCGGGTGGAGCTGAAACGCTGAGTGAACACGCGTACGAGGGTCCGGGCGGGGCCGGAGGGTGCGGTCATGGTGAGAACGTCCCGTGTGGGCAGGAGAGTTCCCAGCAATCCGACCGCTACTTTTCGTTTGTACGAGTTCACTGTCTGGACAGTGGGAGTGACCGTGCGTGAATATCTCGTCGGGGAGGTGACCGCCATGGTGAGTGCCGACGACAGCGGTGACGGCGAGGTCAAGCCCGACGACAACCTGCGGAGCTTCGGAGAGACGGTGAAGGCCAGCCGCAAACGGTCCGGGGTCACACAGGAGAGACTGGCCGCGCTGGTGGGCTACTCCGTCCAGTACGTGGGTTCGGTGGAGCAGGGCCGCCGCCACCCGTCGCAGAAGTTCGTCACCAGGGCCGAGTCCGCGCTGGACACCTTCGGGGTCATCCAGATCGCGGCGAAGGAGCTGACGCGCAAGCGCGGCCTGGCGTCGTGGTTCAGGCGCTGGGCCGAGCTGGAGGAGGTCGCGATCGCGCTGAACACCTACGAGTGCCGCTCGATCCCGGGCCTGTTACAGCCGGCGTCGTACGCCCGCGCGCTCATCGAGAACGTCCCGCCGCTGGCCACCTCCGAGGTGGCGGAGACCCGGATCGCGGCCCGCCTGGACCGGCAGAAGCTGCTCCACCGCACCCCGTACATCAACTTCAGCTTCATCCTCGAGCAGCCGCTCATCGAGCGGCAGACCGGCGGGGTGGAGGTCACCCGCGAGCTGATCGACCACCTGCTGGTATGCGCGAAACTCCCGAACGTCGACATCCAGATCATGCCGACCATCAGCCCGGAACACGCCGGCACCGATGGCCCCTTCCGCCTCCTCGAAACCGAGGAACACGAGTGGGTGGGGTACAGCGAGGGACAGCAGTCAGGCGTGGTGCTTTCGGACCCGAAAGACATCAGCCTGCTCCACCAGCGGTATGCCAAACTTCGCATCCAGGCCCTCAACCCTGCGGACAGCGTGGGCCTGTTGATGCGAATGCGAGGACACCTGTGAACAGCTCCCAGCTCCGGTGGTTCAAGAGCAG
This sequence comes from Streptomyces sp. NPDC003042, assembly GCF_053591315.1. Classification (NCBI taxonomy): domain Bacteria; kingdom Bacillati; phylum Actinomycetota; class Actinomycetes; order Kitasatosporales; family Streptomycetaceae; genus Streptomyces; species Streptomyces sp. NPDC003042. The sequence goes on along the minus strand of NZ_JBSFTP010000101.1, from coordinate 372 downwards.
CTACAGCGGCAGTCAGGGCGACGACTGCGTCGAGGTGGCACTCTCCTGGCACAAGTCCACGTACAGCAGCGGTGACGGCGACAGCTGCGTCGAGGTCGCCACCTGCGCCGACACCGTCCACATCCGCGACTCCAAGCTCAGCGCGAGCCCCGAGCTGGCGGTCGGTCCCGCCACCTGGACGGCGTTCCTCGGCGGCGTCACCGCCTAAGGCGGCGGAACCGGACCCGGCGCCGCCACGCCCGGGGCCGGACGCCAGAAGCGCCCGTCAGGCAGGGCCCGGCCTCGGCATGGGCCGCGAGGCACTGGCCGAGGCCAACCGCCGGATCGAGCAGTCGGAGGCCCTCGATCTCTTCGACAGCGACCGCCTCGGGC
>NZ_JBSFTP010000100.1:0-23566 GCF_053591315.1 Streptomyces sp. NPDC003042 | reverse complement strand
TTCCCCGTCTTGATCATTTTATCGAGCCACTGCGCGCTCGTCCCCGCACCTACCGCGATATCCGCCAGCGAGTACGCACGCCGCTGACCATCGGAATAGGTCCGCAGCCGCGTACGGCGCAGGAAGACGATCCGGGAAACCACCCGGCGGTGACGCTCCTCCACCGGATCCGCCCCACCGCCGGAACCCTGCGGCAACCGCTCACCGCACAGCAGCGCCCGCACATCCTCCACGGGCAGCCCCGAGGCGTACGAGAGACCACCCTCGCCCTCCACGCGGAGCACGTCCTCGCGTTCGAGCCCAGCACGCTCAAGCAGGGAAGTGATGCGCCGAGCGGTCCCGGCGGGATCCGCGGCAAACCCCTCACTCATGCCTGTTCCCCCGCCCCGCTCCATGCCGACTCGTAGCCGATGACGTACGTCAATGAAAGGTACACAGTATGACTTCGGATCAGCCACAGCAACCAAAGTTTACAGGCGTCAGTTTGCGTTGATGACCTCACACAAGCAGGTGGTGACGATGGCTGCTGTGGCCGGAGCCACAGCAGCCATCGCTTTCACTCCATGAGGTACTGGAGCCTGTCGACCACGTACGGGCCGTACCCGAAGGCCGTGCCCAGTCGCTCGAGTCGACCGTAGGACTCGGGTGTCAACTGCGCCCAGCCCTGGTTGAGGGCGTTCAGCAGGAAGCGGAACGCCAACTCCGAGCACACGCTCACGGCGCAGGCCCTGAGCGCCTCCCGGGTGAGGGCGAGCGGCATGCGGAGATCGGCCCGCCCCTCGTCGAGCAGGCCGATCAGCTCCAACACGTCCGTCGTCAGGCGGCGGTGCTCGGCCGCTGCCGCGGTCGTCCCGTCGGGCACGCACCGGGGGTGGACCGTGCGGGTCCCCTCCGACGCACCGCGTGCCCGGGCGAGCGCGGTGACCGCGTCCAGCAGCTGCTCCACCCAGGCGCGTTCGGCTCCCCGGATCTCCGGGGAGCCGCCGCCCGGCGATTCCGCGGCACACCAGAGCAGGTTGAGCTCGTCCCCGGTGAGGCTGGAGTCCCGCAGCCGCAGGATGTCCTCGATGAGCAGGATGAGGCCGGTGGGGTCGCCTTCCGTTCCGAGATAGGAACGACATGGTCGAGCGCGTCATCGGCGGTCAGGCACCAGTCACCGTGGAAGGACGCGCCGAGCGCTGTCACGCCGAAGTTGAAGTACACCCACTCCTGCTGAGCCGCGCGGCCGTGCATGTGGTGCTGCTCCTTAAAAGGGATAGGAGGTTTCGACGTAGAAGCCGCCGGGCTTGGCCCTTTTGTCGGCCACGAAGGTCACCTTGAATCGGTTTGTCGCATTCGGATGGTATTTAGTAGTTGCCCAGGTGGTCGACGTAGTCGCCGAGGGCTCTTGTTCCGTACGTGCCCTCGAGCGTGAGCTTCCTAGGTCCGGTCTTGTTCGCTTCCCTGACCCACTTTTCAATTTGTGGCGCGTGCTTTGCGGCGAGCTGATCCACCGCGGCCTGGGCAAGCTCCGCGCTCAACCAGCGGGAGTTGTTCGTCGGCCTGCCCGATCTTTGCGTCTTCTCCTTTGCCAGCTTCGCCATGTCGTCATTGCTCACGTTGACATGTTCGCGCAGGGTGTGTGCGACATCGCTGAACCGGCTCTCGGCACGTGCCAGGTCCGTGCGGTTGTGAACCAGTACGTCGGGTCTTCTGGGCCAGTACGTAGTAGGTATGGAGGTCGTTGACCGTCAGGTCGTAGGCGGGCTGGAACTTCTTCCGGTGGGAGATCGTGGCGATCCGGGCTGTGTTGCCGGTCGGGGTGCGCAGGGTGTCGCCGACGTTGAGCTCTGCCGCGTCGGTCCACTGGAGACGGTTCTCGGCCCAGAACGGGTGGTGGGAGGTTGCCGTGAGCGAACCGCCGCACCCCCGGCGTCAGGGCACCAGTTCCATCCCGCGCACCAGCCCGGACAGGGCCGCGGCCTGCGAGCGAACGCCCCGGCGCCTCGAATCCAGCTTCCAGCGGCTGGAGGAGCAGGTGAGCCTGCGCACCGACAACGCCGCCGGCTGACCGACGGCCCGGTACGAGTGCCACGCGCCGTGCGGTACGTCACCGACGGATCCGCCGCGGCGCAGCAACGGATCCCCGGTGGCCGTCCCTTCGTCCCGGCCATCGCCAGGCGGGCTGTCAGTGGCGTGCGTCACAGTAGAGAGGAATGACGGCACTTCCCCCTCGTGAACGAGGTGATCCAATGAGGTACGCGATCCAGGCCGAAGGCCTGGCCAAACGGTTCAAGCAGACCCGCGCACTGGTTGGTGTGGATCTTCAGGTGCCGGCCGGCACCGTGCTGGGCATGCTCGGTCCCAATGGTGCGGGCAAGACGACCGCGGTCCGTATCTTCGCCACTCTCCTGCTGCCGGACGCCGGGCGTGCGGAAGTCGGCGGCTACGACGTCGTGCGCGAGGCGGGGCTGGTCCGTTCGATGATCGGGCTGACAGGGCAGTACGCCGCTGTGGATGAGAATCTGACCGGCACGGAGAACCTGCTGATGATCGGGCGGCTGCTCGGAATGCCCCGCGGGCAGGCCCGGGCCCGGTCGGCCGAACTGCTCGACCGCTTCCAGCTGAGTGACGCGGCCGGACGGGCCGCCAAGACCTACTCGGGCGGCATGCGACGACGCCTCGACCTCGCGGCGAGTCTGGTCGGGCGGCCGCAGATCCTCTTCCTGGACGAGCCGACAACCGGACTCGATCCGCACAGCCGCGGCGAGGTGTGGGAGATGCTGCGCGGTCTGGTCTCGGAGGGCGTCACAGCCTTGCTGACCACGCAGTATCTGGACGAGGCCGATCGGCTCGCCGACAACATCGTGGTGATCGACAAGGGCAGGGTGATCGCCGATGGCACGCCCGACAAGCTGAAGTCACAGGTCGGCGGGCAAGTGCTGGAACTACGTCCTGCCCATGCCGCCGATCTCGGCGCGGCGCACGCCCTGCTCACCGAGGAAGCCGGGCCGCAGGCCAAGATCGAGGGCGATGAGGTCACCGCGCCCGTCAACGACCCGGCGATCATGCCGAGTGTGGTGCGCCGACTGGACCAGGTGGGCATCGCGGTGGCCGAGCTGACGCTGCGGCGCTCGTCCCTCGACGAGGTGTTCATGGTCCTGACCGGCCACCGGGCGGAGCCGAGCAAGCCCGCGGCAAGCGCGGGCGACGACGACCAGTACTCGAAGGCGGGGATGCTGCCATGACCACCGCGTCGATCACCGACACTCTGGGCCGCGGCGGCAGGGTGGGGCCTCTGGCGGCCCTGCGCCAAACCGCCACCATGGCGTGGCGGAGCCTGGTCTCCGTCAAACACAACCCGCTGGAACTCGTCGACTACAGCATTACGCCGATCATGTTCGTGTTCCTGTTCACCTACGTCTTCGGCGGACAGATGGCGGGCTCTCCCCAGGACTACCTTCAGTACGCGCTCGCCGGCATCATCGTCCAGAACACGCTCTTCATGAGCACGTACACCGCCATGGCATTGAACACCGACCTCACCAAGGGCGTCTTCGACCGCCTCCGCAGTCTGCCGATCGCCCGCTCGGCACCGCTCTTCGGGCGCATCACGGCCGACCTGGCGAAACAGCTCTGGGCCATGCTCCTGATGATCGCGCTGGGCACCCTGCTGGGCTTCGAGATCACCGGCGGCCCCGCCCGCTTCGTCGGGGCGATCCTGGTGCTGCTGACCTTCGCCGCCGCTGTCTCGTGGACGGCGGTGCTGATCGGGATGCTGGCCGGCGACGCCGAGAAGGTACAGGTCTTCGCCTTCACACTGATCTTCCCGATCACCTTTACCAGCAGCGCCTTCGTCCGGGTGGACACCATGCCCGGCTGGCTCCAGGCATGGGTGGACATCAACCCCGTCACACACCTGTCGGACGCCTTCCGCGGACTCCTCCTCGGCACCGCCGCAGGCCGGCCGATCATGTGGTCGCTGGTCTGGGCGGCGGGCATCGCACTGGTCTTCATACCCCTGGCGATGCGTGCCTACCGTTCCAGGGTGTAGCCGCTGCTCGACGGGCCGTGGACGGCGTCCGGGCAGCCGGGCAGCCGCGACCTCGCCGGCCCCAGTCGCGCCTTCGCCTCGAACGGGCCGGCCACACCCATGCCGGCGGACCGCTTCACGCGCGCCACGGGCATCCGCAGAGCCCCCCGCTGCCCGCTCCCATCCTTGAGTAATAGGCCAGCACCAGACAGCGGGGGCTTACCCAGGATCACCTTGGCGTGTCCACACAGTCGGCGGGAGGCTTACCCGGCTGTCAGGGGGCTTGCCCGGGGCGGAAGCGGGAGAGCCAGCCGACGGCCTTCTCGACGGTCGCGGCGGCAGTCGACCCCAGGCGGCGGCAGGGTCAGTCGGCGTTTCCCAACGAGGCACCGCTGCTGTTCCACATGAAGGCGTCCTTCCCATCCGGGCGCCCCCTGGCCCAGCCGCTCAGGGCGACGATCACCCTTTCCTGGGAGATCGTCCGGGTCTGGTAGTGCTCTGCCGCCGTGCCCTCACGGAACTCCAGCTGGTAGGTGTTGTCATCCCTCAGCCACACCTGCACACACCGATCGCCCACCGCCTGATCGTCGACTCGCTCGACGATCACGAAGGCGTTGCCCCGGCGTGGAGTGGGGGTGGCGAGCGTTCCGCGGGCATGTCTTGACCGTGAAGATCACGGGCATGGCAGGACGGGGGCATGCCTCTCCGAGAGGCCCATGCCGCGTAGGCCCCCCAACCAGCTCAGGCTGGACGTGCCACGTCGTGTCCATCAGAGCCGGAGACAGCCGTCGTCAGGGGAGTACTCCGCGACGCAACCGCAGTCCGTCCCGTCCGTAGGCCCGGGACGCGGCGACCCGCTGCTGCCTTCGGAGCCATACGAGAGCTGGCAGCCACTCGCGGTCAGGCTTCTCGGCGTCCCGGCCCACCAGCAGCGCAGACGTGGCAGTTACGTGAACTGCACTCAGTTGATGAGAACGGCTCCGCATGGCCGGTCCCGGTGTTCCGGCAAGCGTGAAGGCCGGGCTCCCGAGAGGATCGGGAGCCCGGCCCGGGCTCCGCGGGTCCTGGGGGTAGACGATTTCGCCTTCTGTCGTGGACAGAGATACGGCACGGTGCTGGTGGAGGTGGAGAAGGGAAAGCCCTTCGATGTTCTGCCCGACCGCAGCTCAGAGACGTTCGCGGCTTGGCTTGAGGCCCATCCCGGAGCGGAAGTCATCTGCCGGGACCGGGCCAATTTCCCCGTCGCGGTAGACGAGAAACCCGGCCCGGACGAGATGGGCGACCGCCGAGGCGGTCACCCTCGGCCGACGCAGCGGCAGCGGGACCCCCAGGGCCTCCGTCAGCCGCTCCGCCGCCTGCCCCTCACCCTGCCCGGGAACCCCTGATCGGCGCGAGGCGTGCGCCTACGGCGCCGTGACTCTCACCGGTTCCGTGTCGGCCGCGCTGTGCCGCTCGGCCCAGTTCTCCAGCGCCGTGCGGCAGGCGTGGTCGACGTGGTGCAGCCCGGAGAGGTCCAGCTCCACGGGGCGGTTCTGAGGCAGCGCCTCCAGACTGTCGAGGATCTTCGGCAGCCGCAGGAAGGTCGCGTTGCCCCACAGGTACGCCTGGACGGGGCCGGCGCCCTTGTCGATGACCTCCAGCTTGACGTGCGAGGCCTGCCAGGCGGTCTTGGCGACCGACAGCGCCAGACCGATCAGCACGCCTTCGAACATGTTGACCGCGACGATCGCCACGGCCGTGACCACCAGGATCAGCGCCTCACCGCGGTACGCCGTCCACAGCCGCACGACCTGCCGGAACGGGATCAGCTTCCAACCCGCGTACACGAGGATGCCGGCGAGGGCGGGCAGCGGGATCAGCTCCAGGACGGACGGCAGGAGCGCCGCGAACAACAGCAGCCACACGCCGTGCAGCACGCGGGAGGCCTTGGTCTTCGCGCCCGCCTGCACGTTGGCCGAGCTGCGCACGATCACGGCGGTCATCGGCAGCGCGCCGAGCAGCCCGCACACGGTGTTGCCGGCGCCCTGCGCCAAGAGTTCCTTGTCGTACTCGGTGCGCGGCCCGTCGTGCAGCCGGTCCACGGCCGCCGCGCTGAACAGGCTTTCGGCGGAGGCGATCAACGCGAAGGCGAGGATGGTGCCGAAGATGGCCGGTTGGGCCAGCTGACCGAAGGCATCGGCCCCCGGCGGCTGGATCGCGCCGAGCAGCCCCTGCACCTCCACCGTGGCGACCGGCAACCCGAACGCCAGCGAGGCCAGCGTGGTCAGCAGTACCGCCGCGAGCCCGCCCGGCACCGCCCGGGCCCGTTTCGGCATCCGCTTCCACAGCACCATCACCGCGATGGTGGCCGCGCCCACCCCGAGCGAGGCCAGGGCCTCGGTGCTGCCGACCGCGCGGACGAGCGCGCCCGGCAGTCCCACGATCTTGTCGATGCCGGACGCCGGTGCCTTCAGGCCCGCCGCCGCGTACAACTGGCCCGCGATGATCACGAGCCCGATGCCGGCCAGCATGCCCTCGACCACGGAGACCGAGATGGCCCGGAACCAGCGGCCCAGCTTGAGCGCGCCCATGAGGAGTTGGAGCAGCCCGGCGGCCAGCACGATCACGCCGAGCGCGGGCAGCCCGAACTGGCGGACGGCCTCGAAGACGAGCACGGTCATACCGGCGGCCGGCCCGGACACCTGCAGGCTGCTGCCGCGCATCAGACCCGTGACGATGCCGCCCACGATGCCGGTGACCAGACCGAGTTCCGCCGGGACGCCGGAGGCGACGGCCACGCCGACGCACAGCGGCAGCGCGACGAGGAAGACGACGAGGGAGGCGGCGAAGTCCTGCCTCAGATAAGGAGACTTGAACACTGCGTTCATAGGGCCGCTCACAGAGCCTGGAACGTATCGGTGTCCGCGTGGTGTTCGAGTACGGCCCCGGTGTGCACCTCGTAGTACCAGCCGCGCACCCGCAGACGCCCCTCGGCCAGCCCCTTCTCCACACAGGGGTACGAGCGCAGGCGCAGTAGTTGGGCGAGGAGGTGGTGCTGCACGGACGCGGCGACCGCCGGGTCGTCCGGGTCGGCCGACACCGGCCGGCTCGCGGCGTACGCGAGCCAGTCCCGTACGGCGGGGACGGGGTCGAGGTCGTCGCCGCGCACCAGCGCACCGACGGCACCGCAGTGCGAGTGGCCGCAGACGACGATGTCCTGGACACCGAGCACTTCCACGGCGTACTCGATGGTGGCGGCCTCGGAGGTGGGCCGCTCTGAGGCGTACGGCGGGACGATGTTGCCCGCGGTGCGCAGCTCGAAGAGCTGACCGGGGGCGGCGCCGGTGATCAGGGCCGGTACGACCCGGGAGTCGGAGCAGGTGATGAACAGGACCTGTGGGGACTGGCCTTCGGCGAGTTTGGCGAACTCCTCAGGGCGCTGTCCGAATGTGCGGGCGTTGTCGATGAGGGGCTGCATGCGTGGTCATTCCTCCTGGCGCGCCATGACAGCGCGTCGGACGGGCAGGACAGAGGGAGGCGCTGTTTCGCTGTCAGCAGCGGAAGACCTGGAGCGCCGCCGGTACGTGGCGGGTGTGCGCGGGGGCCTGCCGGCCCGCCGGGGCAGCGGTCGCCGTGACCGGTGATGGCGCACCGCGCCTACTCGGATGACTCAATTCCGGACTGGGCTTCGGCCGCGGCACGACGGGCCCCGTGCGCGTGTGCGAACGCCACCGCGTGCACCGGGAACAGGCGGCGAGCAGGACGGCGGCGAGGATCGCGAGCGCAGTCCCGGCTGTCGCACCTCGCAACATCCATCCCTCCAGGACAATCGGCACCTCTTGTGCGCACCAAGTACCAGTCAACGATTGGTCAAGAAACACGTTAACCCGACGAAGTTGTTTGCGCGGTTAACACGACGTGTCCGACTGAAGAGAGCCCGAAAGTGCGAGGTTTGTTGGCGCGAACCTGCCCATCAGTGACCCGCCGCGCCCGTCGACGCCGTGGCCCGCGCTGTCGCATATCGCCAGGCGGCCCGTCAGGCGGCCGGGCTAAAGTCGCCCCATGCCGCCGCACCCCAGAACGCCGGCCAACGGGACAAGCCGGTCGTCCCAGGTGATAAGCGAGCGGCGGTTCGGCTCGACGGTTCGGGATACCCGGCCATCGCAACTTCGCTCACTCGATCTACCAGCCGGGCCATGCCCCCGACCACGAGTCGATGGAGGGGGCCATGAACGAGATCAAGGCGTGACCAGGGTGGCCGTGACACCGGTCGGCATGTCGGTCAGCGGGAACTTCCGGTCGGATTCGGCTGTTTTACGGGGTGGGGTACATGGACGGACTCAGCCATGCAGGGTGGGCCGGTAGGTGAGCTCTTGGATGTGGCTGTCGAGCGTCCGGCTCTCGATCAGCTCGAGGTCGAAGTCGGCCGCACCCTGGAAAATCGGGTCCAACCCGGTCTGACCGGTGATCACAGGGAAGAGCGTCACCTGGACGCGGTCGACCAGACCGGCGGCCATCAGCGCCCGGTTCATCGACAGGCTGCCGTGCGAGCGCAACGGCACCTCGGACTCCTCCTTGAGCCGGGCGACGACATCGACGGCATCGCCGCTCACGAGATTCGCATCCGGCCAGTCGAGGGATCCTTCCAGTGTGCTCGACACCACCGTTGCCGGCAGGTGCCTCATCCGTGTGACCCACGGATCACGCACCTCGGACTCCTCGGTGCTCGACGCCAGCATCCGCGCGAACGCCCGATACGTGTTGGCCCCGAAGACCATCCGCTGCTCCTCGCCGTACAGGGCGAGGCGGTGGTCGAGGAGCTCGGGGCCTTGCTTGCCCCAGTAGCCGGTCCAGTTGCCGCTGGCGGCGCCGAAGCCGTCGAGGCTGGAAAAGACGTCGAAGGTGTAGGTAGCGGTCATGATGCTCTCCTTGAGTGCGGTTGATCGGGTGTGTGGATACAGACTGCAAACCACGTCGAAACTCATCGCCGTTGGACTCCTGGCTTCCGGCCGCCCCGTGCGGCCCCAGTCCCTGACCACGGCCAAGACGGTGGCGGAGAGCAGCGTGGTCAGCGGCGGGTGTACCGGCGAGGCATCCCTTTGTCGGCCCGCCCGGCATGAGTCTCCGTGCGTACCTATTGAGCACTTCTGGTGGCGGCATTTCGACCTTTGAGTCAGAGCGGCCGACGCGGGTCACCCGAACATAGACGACGGCCGTGACGTCGAGAGCCGCCAGCGCTAGGTCGACGAGGAGGCGGAGTCGTTCCCGGACCGCCGCGGCCACGTCTCGGGTGTGTTGGAGTCGTGGTGCCAGTCAAGTTCGCCCGTGCCCAGGCTGATCGTGACCCGGGGATGCATGGGCTCCTCGCCGCGACGGGAGAGCAGCACGATCTCGTGGACCCTCGCCGACATGCTGCCCAGGCGGGCGGCGCACTCGGCAGCCAGGCGCCGCGGGTCATGGGTACGCCCGAGTGACAGGTGCGGTGTGAAGCGGGGGAACCGGCTGCGACATAGGGGGAACGGCTCCGCCAGGGCTTCCTGGAGTGCCGTCCAGGGGGCCAGGCCGGACGCGGCGGGGTCCAGCCACACGGTGGCGTACGCGCGGTGCCTGAAGGCGTGCACTCCGCTGAGGCGGATGGCGAAGGGCTCGCTTTGGGTGGCTGCGGCGGCCAGCAGCGGGGCCGCCGCCGCGAAGTCGGCTTCCGGGACGAAGCCGAAGATGAGGTTCACATGCGGTGGCCAGCGGCGGATCTGGGGGTCGTGCTCGGCACGGATGCTCTGGATGGCGGGCCACAGTCCGGCCGGAGGGAGCCACACGACGGCGGTCCGCGGCGTGGGAGCGACCTCGAGGAAACCTGGGACACCGGCTCCGCCACCGGCGGTCGGGGGCACGTTCACATCACCATGATGCCCTTGGCCGCCGGCCGGACACGGGCGGCGGCGCACGTCTCCCGCCAGCCCCTCACATACTCCTTGTTCAGATGCGCCAGGACCGGATCCGGTCCGCCGCGTCGTAGGCGTCCGTACGGCCGGAGTCGATGTCGCGGGCCAGGTCGACCAGCAGCCCGTAAGGGGCGTCGATGCCCTCGCCGGCGGCGTGCATGTACGCCACTACGAGTCCTGCGCCGAACAGGGCGTTGCGTGCCGGAAGGGGGCGCAGGCGGATGACGGCGTGCATGAGGGCGGCGGCGCGCCAGGCGTTGTCGACGGTGGCACCGATCTGGGGTGTGTTGACCCGGTGGCGGCCGACTGCGGCGACCAGGGCGGAGAAGTCGTGGATGGAGGGCTGCTTGGGCAGGACCTCTGCCTGGCGCTCCAGGAGCCAGCGGATGTCGACGTACAGCTCCACGGCTCAGGCTGCCCGGCCCGACGCATCCCGGCGGGCCGGTGCGTCGTCGGGGAAAGCCTTGTCGAAGGCGTCCGCTTGGTCGGCGAGGAAGGCCCGGAACACTTCGCCGGCCTCTTCCAGTCGCGGGTCACGGACCGCGTCCTGCGCGGCCTGCGTAATCAGCGCGGTCACCGTGGTGCCCTCAGCCTCCGCCCGTTCCTTCAGCAGCGCGTGCAGCTGCTCCTCGACCCGGATCGTCACCGTCTTCGACATACCCACGACCGTACAGCAGCACGTAAAGCAACGACAGCGGAACGAGAGAACCGACTGTCAGCGCCGGGGCCGACGGCGGCCGGTTCGGCGGGAGGCGCCCCACGGATCCCTCCTCGGGCGGCCCAGCCGGCCAGACCGCTGCCCGGCGCAAGGGGCTCCTCCACCCAGCGACGCCGCACGTGCCAGGCCACCTCGGCCTCCTCGGGATCTCCATCCACCAGCCTCAGCGGCGTAATCCTGATCTTCCCCTCTGCATGGCACCCGAACAGCTCGATCCTCACCGGGCGCGGCACCGGACTCTCCAGCCCCTCGAACTCGGCCGGCATGTGGTCCCCCGGGCGCAGGCCCCGCTTCCGAGTCCGCCTCCAGGGAGGCCGAGGCGCTCGCGAGCGGCGAGCTGCTGGTCGGTCAGCTTTCGTGCGGTCATGTGCTGCCTCCTGCCCGGCCCTCGGAGACGTGAGCCTAAAACCTCAACTCTGATGGAGGTCAACCGTTTGGTTCATCGCAGGAGATGGGGGGGTTGGTCAAGCGGGTGGTCTCGGGGAAGGAGAGGCGAGTGCGGTCGTGGCCCGCGGTCAGGGTGGGCGCCGACCCGGGTGTGGTGGGCGAGGCGGACTGGGCACGCCGCTGCGCCCAGATTGGTGCGGCAGGAAGCGCTCGCCCTGGTGACGCCACCGGCCTCAGCACGCTGACCCCTGCACCGCTGGGCATTCCAGGGCCGAGGTCTGACGGTCTCCGGTTGGCGGCGCCCTCGCCGCTGACCCCGCGGCCGACGCGACCGGTGGTCGACGAACCAGGGGCGCGCCCTCCGCCCCGACCGGGTCGGTGCCGCCGCAGCGGGCGCCGCCGCGCATCCCCAGGTGCCCGGGCGCTTCTGTGGCCAAGGTGCGGTCGTAGCGCCGCTGGAGAGTGGCGGTGCGGTCCGGGGACTTCAGGACCGGGCCGAGACTCTCTCCGGGTGTCAGGTCGCGGTGGTGGCCGCGCAGTTCCAGCGACAGGCCGTGGTCGGGATCGGTCAGGGCCCGCACCCAGTTCGGCCGGGCGCAGGCCGGTCCCGGAGTCGTGGCCCAACTCCAGGATCCACCACTCCCCCAGCCGGGCCTCGTGGCCGGTGACGACCTGGGGAACGGCGACTGTGTGCAGGGGTCCGATGCGGCGCAGGAGTCCGCTGGGGAGCCAGGCGGTGGCGCGCCAGGTGGAGTCGTGGGCGATCGGCTCGCGTTCGTCGTCCCACTGCTTCTCGTAGGTGGTCCATATGTCGGCGGCCAGCCGGCAGGCCTCCTCGCCGTTGTTCTGGATCCGCTGGACGAGGGCTGCCTCGGCCTTCTCGAAGTCGCGGCGGGAGGGCCCGGTGAGCTGGAGCCGTCAGCACCCGCAGTAGTTTTTCAGGAGACCGTCGCCGGGATGTCCCGCAGGGTGACGTTGGCGTGGCTCTCCTGGAAGCTCTGGGCTGAAACGAGGGTCAGCCGGGCCGTGGACTGGAACTCCGGCAGGGTAGTGGAGCCGCAGGAGACCATCGTGGTCTTGAGCTTGGCAATGGTCAGGGCGAGCCCTTCGTTGAGGTCGCCCGCGTAGGGGACGTAGCCGTCCACGCCTTCCTCGAAGACCAGCCCCTCGCCTCCTTGGCCGTAGCGCTGCCAGTTGCGGGCCCGGTTCGAGCCCTCACCCCAGTACTCCTTCACGAAGCCGTCACGGGTGGGCAGTTTCGCGCCGGCCGCCTGGTCGAAGCGTGCGAAGTAACGCCCCATCATGACGAAGTCGGCCCCCATCGCCAGCGCCAGGGCCACGTGGTAGTCGTGCACCAGCCCACCATCGGAGCAGATCGGCACGTACTCGCCGGTTCGTTCACGGAAGGCGTCCCGAGCCGATGCGACGTCCAGCACAGCGCTGGCCTGGCCGCGGCCGATGCCCTTCTGGTCCCGAGTGATGCAGATGGAGCCGCCACCCACCCCGACCTTGACGAAGTCCGCTCCCGCCTCGGCGAGAAAGGTGAACGCCTCACCGTCGACCACGTTGCCGCCGCCGACCGGGATCTGCGGACAGTGCTTCTTCACCCAGGACAGAGCCTGCGCCTGCCAGTCGCTGTAGCCGTCGGACGAGTCGAAGCACAACGCGTCCACGCCTGCCTCCAGCAGGGCCGGGACGCGCTCCTGATAGTCGTGGGTGTTGATACCCGCGCCCACGCGCAGACGCTTCGCAGCGTCCACGACCTGGTTCGGGAAGCGCTTGTTGTCCGCGTAGTCGGAACGGAACACCAGATGCTGCAAGTGACCCTCGGCATCCAGCACCGGGAGGCAGTCCAGCCGTTCGTCCCACAACCGCGCGTTGGCTTCGGAGAGCGTGATGTCGGGCCCGGCATGGGCCAGGTCGGCGACAGCGGTCATCCGGCCACTGACCGGTCCGTCCAGATCATGACGCTGGGGATGAAAGTCCCGGGAGGTCACCAGGCCGAGCAGGCGGCCGGTGGCGGTCCCGTCGTGGGTAACCGCAGCGGTGCTGTGACCGGTGCGGCGCATGACATCGACCAGGAGGCTCAGGCTGTCGTCGGGGCGGACGGTGGTATCACTGGTGACGAACCCGGCCTTGAAGTTCTTCACCTGGCGGACCGCTGCAGCCTGGTCCTGGATCGGCTGATTGTGGTGCAGGAAGCTGAAACCACCGTTTCGCGCGAGCGCGATCGCGAGATCGGGTGTGCTGACGGCCTGCATGATCGCGGACGTGAACGGGGACTGCAGCTCGATCGCCGACGCCTCGCCCGCCATGTGCCGCACCAGGGGCGTGCGCAAGTCAACCGTCGCAGCCGAGCAGTCGGTCCGAGTCCGGTTCGGCAAGAGCAGAAACTCGTTGAACGTCCGTGAGACCTCGGCGATGATCTGTGCCACTCGTTCCTCCTGACCGTCGGCCGGGGCCCGACTGCCCCGCCGTGAGGATCGCCCCCCCGTATCCCAGGGCCCGGACAGGCAGAGATCAGCAAAACAGTCGTGGAGTGCCACCAACTGCGGCAGAGCCCTGACCGGCCCGTTGATCGAACGGGGGTGCGGTCGTGACATGGCACCTTATCGATCAACTCAGCCGCTGCACTAATCGTGGCCGCCAGCGGCAGCCGCCATCCCTGGTGGTTGCTTCAAGTCCTCTGCCCGGGCCACGAGGTACGGGCAGACGGCAGACGGCTCGTTCGCTGTGCGTCGCGGGACGAGGCCACTGGCATCCGGACTCGACGCCGGTGCACGAGCCGTCCGGGCATAGGCTTCGCACAGCACGGACGGGGGGCGGAGCACATGACAACCGACGCAGCGCAGAGGTGGGGGTCGACCCTCGATTCTGTGGTGGTGTACGAGCAGGGCGCGGTCTGCCGCCGTCTGGCCCGGGGCAGCCTGCCGCCGGACGGAAGGGTGAGGGTGACGGGACTGCCCCGCTCGCTGGACCCGGGCTCGCTGCGGGCCCGCGTTCTGGGCGCCCCCGGGGTGCGTGTGAGCGAGGCCCGGGTGGAGGTCGAGGCCGAGCCGTTCGGCACTTCCACGCCCGCCCAGTTGCGGCGCGAGGTCGCTCGGCTGCGCGACGGGTACGCGGCAGCTCAGGGACGCCGGGACCGCCAGCTGAGCCTGATCGAGGAGATCAGGGCTCTGCGCCCGGTCCCGCCGGCTCGCACGCGTGAGGACCCGTACCGCCGTACCCCGGTCGACGCGTGGCTGGAGCTCGCCGACTTCGTGGACAAGCGGCTGACGGTACTGCAGACCCGCCTCGTCGAGCTGGAGGAGGCGCTGCGCCGTGCCGAACACGAGCTGGACATCGCCGCGGACAGGCTCGCCCGGGCGTCCACCGACGCACCGTCAGCGCTCGTGGAGACCACCGTCTCTGCTGTTCTGATCGTCGACACCGCGGGCGCCGGTGACGCCGAGGCGGAGGTGGAGGTGGAACTGGAGTACGGGGTGCCGGGCGCCGTCTGGGTGCCGGCCTACCGTCTCACCCACCGTCAGGGCGACCGCAGCGGCCGTCTGGTGCTGCGTGCCTCGGTCGCCCAGCGCACCGGCGAGGACTGGACCGGCGTGTCGATCGCACTGGCCACGGCCGACTTGCGACGCGGCACCGACCTACCGAAGCTCCGCTCGATCCGGATCGGACGTCGTCAGCCTGCCCCCGCGCCTTCTGGCTGGCGCGAGCCCCCGGCGGGGCTCGCCGACCTGTTCGCCGGGTACGACGCGGCAGGCCCTCGCCCTGCCACGACCGCCGTGCCCGTAGCTGTCATGCCCGTAGCTGCCGTGCCCGTCGCTGCCGTGTCCGGGCCCGTTCCGCCACCGCCACCGCCGCCACCGCCGCCACCGCCGCCGGCACCGCAGGCCTACGGCGGGCCTCCCGCTGCGCTCCCGGTGCCAGGCAGCGCGGGCGGCGCCTCCCCGGAGTTCTTCGGCGGCGCGGTACCCGCCCCCGCGCAGCCGGTCCGGGCGCGTACGGACCATAGGTTGAGTTCCGGCGGCAGGTCCTTCGCGGCCCCCGCCCCCATGGCACCCGCGGCTCCTGGCGGAGCTGCGGCGATGGCGCCACCGCTGCCGAGACCGGCGACCGGCCCGCCGCAGCCGAGCGGCGCCGAGCTCGACTACGCCGCCCTCGTCCTGTGCGGTCCCGACGAGCCGGGCGGTCGCAGGGGACGGCTGTTCCCCGCCTCCCCCTTCGACCCGGTGGCGGACGGGTACCGCCGCCGCGCCGAATCGGTGGCCGCGCTGCCGCTGCCCGGGCACGCCGTGCGGCCCCGCGAGTCGGCGGGTTCCTTCGATCACCGCTTCGATGCCGCCGCCCGTGCCGACATCCCGTCGGACGGCACGTGGCACAACGTCACCGTCGGTGAGATTCCGGTCGGTCTACACACCGAGTACCTCTGCATGCCGTCCGTGGAGCAGAGCGTGTACGCGACGTTGATGCTCTCCAACGCCACCGACCAGGCTCTGCTGGCTGGCCCGGTGGAGGTCACCGTCGACGACGACTTCCTGTTGACCGCCGCACTGCCCACGCTCGCCCCCGGCGGTGTCCGCCGCGTCGGGCTCGGACCGGCCGAGGGCATCCGGGTCACCCGCCGTACGAACCTGTACGAGTCCACGTCGGGGCTGCGCAACAACACCACCGTGCTCGACCACCGGGTCCACGTGGAGTTGGCCAACCGCCTCGCGAGGCCCGTCACCGTCGAGGTCCACGAGCGGGTACCCGTCACCTCCGAACCGGATGTCCGGATCGAGGAACGAGCGGACTGGACGGCACCCGAGGTCGGCGTGGGGCCCGATCTCCATGCCCCGGGCACCCGCGTCTGGCGGGTGGATCTGCCCGTCGGCGGCACCGCCGTGCTCGACGGCGGCTACGAGATCCGCATCCCGGCCGGCAAGGCCCTCGTCGGCGGCAACCGCAGGAGCTGACAGACACCATGACCACGGCCTCGAATCCGATCGCCCTCCCCGTGACCGCCGTCACCTGTCTGGAGGATCGCGCCCACGTCGAGCGTGCCGTCGTGCTCGACCTGGAGGCGGGGGTCCAGCGGCTGCGTCTCGGCCCGGTCAGTGCGCTGGCCGTCGACCGGTCCCTGCATGCCGAGCTGACCGCCGATCACCCGGCGACCGTGCTCGACGTACGGATCGTCCGCAGCTGGACGCCGCACGGGCCGCTGCCGTCCACTGACGACGACCCCGTCCTGCGCAGGCGGGTGCACGCCCTCGAAGGGGAACGGCTCGCCCTGGGCCGGCGACGCGACCGGCTGCACGCCCGCCTCGACCTGCTCGGCCGCCTCGCCGCCGATCTGCTGCGGGAGATTGGCGAGGGTGCCGGCTCCGGGGAGAGCGACGGGCCCCGCTGGGACCGCGAACTGGACCGGGTGGACGACGAGCGCGACTCGTGTGGCGAACAACTCCGCAGTGTGGAGGCCCGGCTGGCCGCCCTCTCCGATGAGCTCGGGGAGGCCGTGCGAGCCATGGAGGTCTGCGAGGGGCAGCCCGCCGAGCTGGTCGGCCATATCGAGCTGACCGTGGAAACCGGGGGCGCCGGGCCGGTCGGGCTGCGCCTGAGCCACCTCACCCCGTGTGCGCTGTGGCGGCCCGCGTATCGGGCCGTGCTCGACGGGGACTCTCTGACACTGGAGACCGACGCGATGGTCTGGCAGCGTACCGGCGAGGACTGGTCGGACGTGCGGCTGACGTTGTCGACGGCCCGCTCGGGACTCGCCACTGATCCACCGTGGCTGGGCGAGGACCGGCTGACGCTCACGGACCGCTCCGCCGCGCAGCGCCGCACGGTCGACGTCGAGCTGCGGGAGGAGGAGATCGGGACTCTCGGCCCGGCCCCGGTGCTCGGCCTGCCGGGGGTGGACGACGGCGGCGAGGCGCGGGTGTTGCGGTCCCCGGCGCGGGTCTCCGTGCCGGGTGACGGCCGCGCGC
The DNA here is from genome assembly GCF_053591315.1 of Streptomyces sp. NPDC003042. Lineage (NCBI taxonomy): Bacteria > Bacillati > Actinomycetota > Actinomycetes > Kitasatosporales > Streptomycetaceae > Streptomyces > Streptomyces sp. NPDC003042. The sequence goes on along the minus strand of NZ_JBSFTP010000100.1, from coordinate 6,562 downwards.
ACCGCGTGCCGCTGTCCGCCTTCACCACGGCCGCGCGCAGTGAGTACGCCTGTTCACCGGAGCTGTCTCCCCTGGTCAACCGGGTGGTGCGGTTCGACAACCTGGCCGGCCACGCACTGCTCGCCGGGCCTGTGGACCTGGTCCGGGACAGCGGATTCAGCGGCCGCGGCACGCTGGACTTCACCGCGCCCGGCGCCCCGCTCGAGCTCGCCTTCGGCAGCTGCGACGACCACCGGGTCGTCCGGCATGCCGAGGAGGCGCGCGACTCCGCCGGAATCACCCAGCGGACCGTCGTCACCCGCACGGTCCGACTGCACCTGTCCCGATTTAGTGCCCCCGGAGAGCAGGGCAACCGGGTGGTCGTCCTTCGTGAGCGGCTCCCGGTCTCCGAGGTCTCGGCGGTGGAGATACGTCTGCGCAAGGAATCCTGCTCCCCTGCGCCCGACGTGGTCGAGGCCGAGGGCATCGCCCGCTGGGACGTCACCCTCCCACCCAGCGGCCAACGCACGGTCACCCTGGTCTACGAGTTGTCGGCGAGCGCCAAAGTCACCGGGCTCTGAGCCCGACGGTCCGCTGGGCACGGCGTTGCCGGGTCCGCGCTGTGGGTGCGGGGCGGAGTCGCTTCACGCGTCGTGTTGCTTTGCCGCTCGCCGGTCGGTGAAGAGCGGCTCGTGGCGGGCGACGCGGCCCTCCCGCTGCGCAACCCCTCTGATGCACGCAAACGCGACACACCCAGGGACACAGAAAAGAGGCCCCGGTCTCCATGAGGAGGCCGGGGCCTTGATCGAGCGCTGGGCAGGCCTTGCACCTGCATCCCCCCACGGGAAGTGGGGTGTCTTTCCTTGGACCACCAACGCCAGTCCCACAACCGCCGATCACGGCCGCGAGCACGAGATCAAATATATCGCATGAATCCAGCCACGGCGCCACCGGAACAAGACACACGGCCGCCCGCCACCTCCACATGTACCCCGGTGGCCACGTCGGCTACGCGAAGCGGCCGGACGCGTTCGGCCGGCTGCTCCGCGCGACGCTCACCGCGGCGCCGGGCCCGCCCGGAGGCGAGGTGTGAACTCCGATCCGGTCGGGCCCGTGGACGCGCGGTCCAGCAAGCGGGCCAGGTCGACCCGTGAACGAACGCCCAGGAGGGCGAAGACGTTCCGCAGATGGTGGTCGACGGTACGCGGGCTGAGCGAGAGCCGGCTCGCCACCTCCCGGTTCGTCGCACCTTGCGCCACGCACCGGGCGATGCGCTGCTGCTGCGGAGTCAGCAGGACCAGCGGGCCGGTGTCGCCGTCCACCCGCACCGCCTCACCGGCGGCCCGCAGTTCCCCCGAGGCCCGCTCGGCCCAGACCCGGGCGCCGCAGCGTTCGAAGGCGACCAGCGCGTCGCGCAAGGGCCCGCGCGCCTCCCGGGTCCTGCGCTGCCTGCGCAGCCACTGTCCGTACAGCAACCGGGTACGGGCGCCCTCGAAGTCGCCGCCCCCGCTCGCGTGATGGGCGAGCGCTTCCTGGTACCGGGCGGCCGCCTCCTGGGCGGGAGCCAGCAACGCCCGGCAGCGGGCCAGCTGGGCGGGAGCCTGCGGGTCGGCGGTCGTGGCGGTCCACACCGCGAACTCCTCGACCGCCACTGCCGCTGCCGCCGCCGCGGGCCCGCCCCCGCGGCCCGCGAGCACCGCGGCCTCCACGAAGCAGGGCACCAGCAGCATCCGGGCCGCGAAGTGACCGCGCAGGGGTCCGGGACCGACCAGCGGCAACAGCCGTGCGGCGGCCTCGGAGGATCTTCCCTCGCCCAGGTCCGCGCGGGCGACCGCCCAGGTGGCGAGGGTGGCGGCCTGGGCGAGGCCGTGCGGACCGGCGACCGACGCCGCTGCCCGCGTGTGCTCGGCACACGCGGCAGCACCCCCCTCCACGGAGGCGGCGAGGGCCAGCACGGCGTGCAGATCGGCCGCCTTGTTCCGCTGGCCGAGCCGGTGGGCGGCGGGCAGTCCCTCCTCGGCGTGGGCGCGGGCCCGCGCGTGCCGGCCCGCCCTCAGTTCCGCGTACGCGAGGTGCTCCAGCGCCTGCGGCAACAGCGACTCCGGTCCGTGGACCCGGACGGCGGCCAGCGCCCTGGCTCCGGCCCGGCAGGCCGCGTCGATCTCGCCGAGGACGAGCGCGGCTCCCGCCGTACGCAGCAGCGTGGCCGGATCGGCGGTGGTCTCGGAGCCGGGCCGGCCGCGCAACAGGTCCCGGCCCTCCTGCCGCAGCCCCTCGCCGAACACCGCGCACAGGCCCGCCCGGTACCGCTCCAGGGCCGGGTCGGGCTGCGGAGCCGGGATCCGGCGGAGCGCGTCGAGGCAGGCGGGCACGTCCCCCATGGCCCAGGCGGCCTCCGTCGCGCCGAGCAGGGCCTGCACGCTCCGTTCGGCGTCGTACGGGGCGAGCATCGCCGAGGCGGTGAGCAACGCCTCCCGGGCGTCGGCCACCGGCCCGTCGCGCAGGGCGAGCAGCCCGCGTACGTAGTGGGCGCGGCCGGGCGCCGGTCCCAGCCGCACCTGGGCCAGGAGGTCGCGGGCCCGCGCCGGGTCCCCGCCGAGCCAGGCGTGCTCCGCCGCGGCGGCCAGCCGGGCGCCGCGCAGTTCCTCGTCGGGGGAGAGCAACGCGGAGCGGGCCAGCGCCACGGCCCGCTCCGCGTGCGGCCGGGGGGCGACGGCGGCCCGTACCAGCGCCTGCGCGAGCGCCGGATCGTGGCGGTCCGCCGCACAGGCCCGCTGGACGAGGCGCGGCAGAGCGCGGTGGGGGCCGTCGAGCAGTTGGGCCAGCAGAAGGTGTACGGCGCGGCGGCGGGCGACCGGGGTGCGGCGCAGGAGCGCGGTGCGCAGCAGCGGATGGGTGAAGCGGATCCGTACGCCGTCGTCGTGCACCGCGCCCGCCCGCTCGGCCGGTTGCAGCCGGCCGGGATCGAGCCCGGCCGCCTGCCCGGCGCGCGTCAGCAGCGCTGAGTCGGCGCCCGCGTCGTGGGGTTCGTGCTCCTGCGCGGCTGCCGCGAACAGCAGCAGCAGGCGGGTGTCCCTGGGGAGCGAGTCGAGGAGGGCGGCGTACGCCTCCAGTACGCGCTCGGTCCCCGGCAGCGGGCGAGAGAGGGGGGCGTGCCCGGCCAACTGGTCCGGGGTGAGCCGGCCGGCCGCCGCGGTGAGGATCAGCGGATTCCCGGCAGCCTCGCGCCGTAGCTCCTCCCGTACGGCGGGATCGATCCGGCCGCCCGTCAGCCGGTCGATGAGGGTGGTGGCGCAGTGGTCGTCGAGCGGGCCGAGCCGAAGACGGGCAAGGCCGGCCAAGTGGTCGTCCTGGCCTCGGTGTTGGCCTTCGGTGAGCAGTACGGCGACCCTGCGGCCCGGTTCGAGCCGACGGGCGGCGAAGCCGAGCGCCGCCCGGGAGTCGCGGTCCCAGAGATGGGCGTCGTCGACGCAGACCAGCAGCGGACGGTGGGCTCCCAGGGCGCAGAGCAGGCCGAGGAGCGCGGTGGGCGCCAGGTCGGCGCGCAGGGCGTCGGCGGCCTCCGGGGGCAGCGGGCCGGGGGTCGAGCAGAGCAGGGCGTGCAGACCGCTGTAGGGCAGCGGCTGTTCGGCGGGCGCGGCGGAGGCGTACATGACGGGCCCGTCGCGGTAGCCGTCCATGGCGTGCCGCACGAGGGCGGTACGGCCGAGGCCGGGCGGGGCAGTGAGCACGAGCGTGCTGCCGCGCCCGTGTCTCAGGTGGCTCAACAGGTTGTCCAGTGCAGCGAGTTCACTGCTCCGGCCGTACAGCGGGAGCGGCCCCCGCACGGTCGTCGATGAGGTCACGGCCGTGTACGTTACTTCCGCGTAACCGGGGCCGGAAGCCTCGCGTCCACCCGGACCACAGCGGCCGCGGACGTACTGGACCGGCTCCCAACGAGGGGCTCCCCCGGCTGTGCGGGGACACAGGCCGCCCCCTGTACGGCAGTTGCCGGTGGCATCGCGTGCGTCCGCGCGGCCGCCACCGGCAAACCGACCGTCAGGTGTCAGGAGGTGTGCGGGCAGGTGCCGCGGTACTCCTCGATGGTCAGGCTCGGGCGCGGCAGCGGGCAGAGGAACTGCTCGTAGCGGATGTCGTTGTCGATGAACCGCTTCAGCCAGGACAGGCTGTACTTGGCGATGGTCGTGTTCGAGGTGTTCGGTGTGGTGTGCGTGGCGCCGTTGAGCTCCAGGTACGCCTTGTCGAGGGTGCTGGGCAGCGAGGTGTAGAAGGGCTCCGAGTGCGAGGAGACGGGGGCGACGGTGTCGCCGTCGGCGCCCACCACCAGCGTGGGCGTCCGTACCTCGGACCACGTCTTGTCGGTGTTCCATCCGGTCAACGGGATCGCCGCCTGCAGCGACGGGCGAGTCTTGGCGGCCTCCAGGGCGCCGCCGCCGCCCATCGAGTGCCCCATGACCCCGAGCCGCGTGCTGTCGATCCGGCCGCGGACGGCACTGCTCCCGGTCAGGTAGTCGAGCGCCGCGAGGAGCTGCTCACCCCGGCTCGCGGGCTGGTCGTACCGGGAGTTGGTGTCGATGGTGAAGACGACGAAGCCCTGCGAGGCGAGGCGCGGACCGAGCCAGGCGATGCTGGACTGGCCGGCGGTGAAACCGGGCGAGATGGCGACGGCCCCGAAGGTGCCGCCCGCGGTGGAGGTCGGGTAGTAGATGGTGCCGCCGCCGAAGCCCGAGACGCTCAGCGAGGAGACCGAGGTCTGGCCGACGGAGTAGGAGCCGCGGGAGGCCTCGATGCTCGCGACGGTGGGGGCGGGACCGCGTTCGTACGGGTTGTCGGCGGCGTGGGCGCTCGGCATCAGCGCGGTGAACAGGGCGGTGGCCAGGAGGGCCGTGGCCAGGCCCGACCGGACCGTACGCGAGCGGCCCGTCGCGGCGGGCCGGCGGCGCGGAAAGAGGGGGAGGTGTCGCACGGGGGGTCCTCTCGGCTGTGGGGGAAGCCACGCCGGAGAGGGGATCGAGGACCGCCGGCCTCGGCGGTCCTCGGCTGTCGGGCGCACCGGGTGGCTACCGCCGGGTGAGTCGGCGGTAGGCACACGGTGGTGGCGGACCCGGTGCGCACACATCGGCAAGTTCACCGGTTCTCTGAGCGCGGACCGCCGGCCGAGGCGGGGCGATCGCCTTGGCCGGGCTCGGCGGCGCGCGCGTGCCGTGGCCCCGGCCGAGCGCCGCTCCGGAGCGCGGATCCTCTCGCGCATCGGCCACCGCCGGTACGCGCCTGCCTGCGCGGCCCGGCCGGCCCGGCGGCCGCTGGACCTCGGGTAAGCCTCCCGGGCCATACGGGGCGACGGGGCGACGGGGCGACGGGGCGAGCATTTTGCCGAACTGCCGCTGTGGGCCACCGTCAGTGCCTGGCGCCAGTCCGCGCACGGCACGGACGTGATCGGACTTGGAACTGGAATGCAAACTCTCCACGCCCGGTCCGGAGCAAGCCCGGCCGCTCTGGGAGCATTGGCTCGCCGGACCGCCACAGACACCCGGCGCCTGGGCCGGACTCGACGGCCGACACGTCACGGACGTCCCAGGGATCTACCTGGCGGTCGGCGAGGCGGTCAACGGACCGGGCGGCTACCTCGGCGCCAACCCGGATGCCCTCGCCGGCTGCCTGGGCGGCACCTTCGGCTACACCGCTCCCGAACGCTCCTCTGGCGGTGCGCCGCCACCGCGCGCGAGCATCCGTGCGGCACCCTGACGCCGGACGGACAGCCGTATGACCTGTTCACCGAGGTGCTCGATGCCTTGGCCGGCGGCACGTCGTAGGCCACCCTGACGTGACCCCGGTCCGCCTCCTGGCTGCTCGACGACCAGGACGGTGGCGCCCCGTGTCGGAGAAGCGGCGCCGTTGATCTCGCCACCCGCACCCGCAGCCTCCAGCAGCACGGTTCCGCCAGCCAACGTGTCCGCTCCCGGCTCTACACGCTCGCCGCAGCCTTCACCGCCACCGCGGTGTTCGCCGCCATCGACTCCCCCGCCTGCCGGACGCCGAGCGCTACCTGGAGCAGGCCGTCACCCTCGCCGGACTCTCCGTTGACGGCCAGGTCCGACATTAGGCCTGGCGCTACGCCGCCACGCTCGCCGACCAGCGCGGCCGCTATGCCGACAGCCTCTCCGCCGCCGAAGCCTTCGCCGCCCACCGCCCACCGCACCGACCCCTTCTACGCCTTCCTCTGCCGCGCCTGCACCGCCCTGCCGGCCTCCAGCAACGGCGACAGCATCAGGGCCCTGCGAGCCCTCGGCCGCGCGCACGCCTCCTTCGACCGGGCAGAGCTCGCCGCCACCCGCCCGGCTTCCGTCGCCTTTGACACCGCCCGTGGACTCCTCAGCCCGACCGGCATCACGCACCACGGCCCCGGCGGCGCCGAGCCGGCGGACCGCCTGTCGGCAAGGCGACGGCGAAGGGCGGTGCAGAAGTCGCCGCCCGGCAAGCATGCGGACGCCGGAGAGGCTGTGGGCCTCTCCGGCGTCTGCCGTGTCGGGGGAGCTAGCGGGCAGATCGGGGAAGCGTAGTGTGGGGGAGGAGTGGGGTGTTC
>NZ_JBSFTP010000099.1:0-25384 GCF_053591315.1 Streptomyces sp. NPDC003042 | reverse complement strand
CACTTACGTGGAAGGGCCCGCTCCCCCGGGGGAGCGGGCCCTTCCACGTAAGTGCTTTACGTGACTCAGACGGCCAGCAGCTTGCGCACCCGGTCCGCCCCCACCGCGAGCAGCAGCGTGGGCAGGCGCGGCCCGGTCTCGCGGGTGACGAGCAGGCGGTAGAGCAGTGCGAAGAAGGTGCGCTGGGCGACCTTGAGTTCCGGGGTCGGCTTGGCGTCCGGCTCCAGGCCGGCCATGACCTTCGGCACGCCGTAGACGAGCGTGGTCAGCCCGTCCAGGGACCAGTGCGAGTCGAGTCCGTCCACCAGCAGGCGCAGCGACTGCCGCGCCTCCTCGTCCAGCGAGGACAGCAGTTCCGCGTCGGGCTCCTCGCGGACCAGCGTGCGCTGGTCGGCGGGGACCTGCGTGGTGATCCAGTTCTCGGCGCGGTCGAGCCGCGGCCGGACCTCGTCGAGGGAGGCGAGCGGCTTCTCCGGTTCGAGATCGCTGAGGATACGCAGGGTCTGCTCGTCGTGTCCGGCGGTGATGTCGACGATCGAGGCGAGCGTGCGGTACGGCATCGGCCGCGGGGTGCGGGGCAGCTCGTGCGAGGCGACCCGTACGGCGCGGGCGTGCGCGGCCACGTCGGCGGGCAGCGCGGAGCCGTCCGCGACCTTGGCCTCCAGCTTGTCCCACTCGTCGTAGAGCCGCTGGATCTCCTGGTCGAAGGCGATCTTGAACGACTGGTTGGGGCGGCGGCGCGCGTAGAGCCAGCGCAGCAGCTGCGGCTCCATGATTTTCAGCGCGTCGGCCGGGGTGGGGACCCCGCCCTTCGACGACGACATCTTGGCCATGCCGCTGATGCCGACGAACGCGTACATCGGTCCGATCGGCTGCTCGCCGCCGAAGATGTGCACGATCTGGCCGCCGACCTGGAAGGACGAGCCGGGCGAGGAGTGGTCGACGCCGGAGGGCTCGAAGATCACGCCTTCGAAGGCCCAGCGCATGGGCCAGTCGACCTTCCAGACGAGCTTGCCGCGGTTGAACTCGCTGAGCTTGACCGTCTCGGTGTACGCGTCCTCGGTGCAGACGTAGGTCAGCTCGGTCGTCTCGTCGTCGTACGAGGTGACCTTGGTGAAGTCCTTGCCGCATTCGCCGCAGTAGGGCTTGTACGGGAAGTACCCGCCCTCCGCGCTGCTGCCGTCGTCCTCGGCGGCAGCGCCGGAGCCGGCGGCGGCTTCGAGCTCGGCCTCGTCGACCTGCTTCTGCTGGGGCTTCTTGCCGCCCGGCTTCTGCTTGGTGCGGTACTGGTCGAGGACGGCGTCGATGTCGCCGCGGTGCTTCATCGCGTGCAGGACCTGCTCGCGGTAGACACCGGTCGTGTACTGCTCGGTCTGGCTGATGGGGTCGTACTCGACGCCCAGTTCGTCCAGGGCCTCGACCATGGCGGCCTTGAAGTGCTCGGCCCAGCTGCCGTACGGCGACCCGGCCGGGGCGGGGACGGCGGTCAGCGGGCGGCCGATGTACTGGCCGTAGGTCTCGGGGTCCACGCCGGGGATGCCGGCGGGCACCTTGCGGTAGCGGTCGTAGTCGTCCCAGGACAGGACGTGGCGGACCTCGATGCCCCGGCGGCGGATCTCGTCCGCGACCAGGTGCGGGGTCATGACCTCGCGCAGGTTGCCCAGGTGGATCGGGCCGGAGGGGGAGAGTCCGGACGCGACGACGACAGGTTTGCCGGGTGCTCGGCGCTCCGCCTCGGCGATGACCTCGTCCGCGAAACGGGAGACCCAGTCGGTCTCGGTGCTGCTCTGAGCCACGACACGTCCTTCTATCTCGAATGCTGGCTTCAGCCATTCTCCCAGACGGAATGGGCCACTCCGGGGTTGCTTTTCTCCCGAGAAACCGATGGCCCTCGCGTGGGATACTCGGGGCTTGTCGGAACAACCAAGTTCACTTCGCAGTGCGACCTCACAGGAACGGCAGCTCATGGCCTCGGTCCCTTCCCTCGCTTCCTCCGTCAACCAGCGCGTCGCGGACGCCCTCACCTCCGCCCTGCCGGAGGCCGGTGCCGCCGACCCGCTGCTGCGACGAAGCGACCGGGCGGACTTCCAGGCCAACGGCATCCTGGCGCTCGCGAAGAAGGCAAAGGCCAACCCGCGTGAGCTCGCGACGACCGTGGTCGAGGGCATCGCGACCGGTGACCTGATCCAGGAGATCGAGGTCTCCGGCCCCGGCTTCCTCAACATCACCATCACCGACAAGGCGATCATCGAGACCCTCGCGGCGCGCGCCGCCGACGACCGTCTCGGCGTTCCCCTCAAGCCGGCCGCCGGCACCACGGTGATCGACTACGCGCAGCCGAACGTCGCCAAGGAGATGCACGTCGGCCACCTGCGCTCCGCCGTCATCGGCGCGGCCATGGTGCAGATCCTGGAGTTCACGGGCGAGAACGTGATCCGCCGCCACCACATCGGCGACTGGGGCACCCAGTTCGGCATGCTCATCCAGTACCTGATGGAGCACCCGCACGAGCTGGACCACAAGGCCGAGGGCGCCGACGTCGACATCGAGGTCTCCGGCGAGGAGGCCATGTCCAACCTGGGCCGCCTCTACAAGGCCTCGCGCGCGCACTTCGACTCCGACGAGGAGTTCAAGACGCGCGCCCGTGCCCGGGTGGTCGACCTCCAGGCGGGCGAGCCCGAGACGCTCGCGCTGTGGCAGCGGTTCGTCGACGAGTCGAAGATCTACTTCTACTCCGTCTTCAACAAGCTGGACATGGACATCCAGGACCCCGACGTGGTCGGCGAGTCCGCCTACAACGACATGCTGGTCGAGACGTGCAAGCTGCTGGAGGAGTCGGGCGTCGCCGTCCGCTCCAACGGCGCGCTGTGCGTGTTCTTCGACGAGTACAAGGGCCCGGACGGCAACCCGACCCCGCTGATCGTCCAGAAGTCCGACGGCGGCTTCGGCTACGCCGCGACCGACCTTTCCGCGATCCGCGACCGCGTCGGCAACCTCAAGGCCTCGACGCTGCTGTACGTCGTCGACGCCCGCCAGTCCCTGCACTTCAAGATGGTCTTCGAGACGGCCCGCCGGGCCGGCTGGCTGAACGACGAGGTCAAGGCCGTCCAGCTCGCCTTCGGCACGGTCCTCGGCAAGGACGGCAAGCCGTTCAAGACCCGTGAGGGCGAGACGGTCCGCCTGGTGGACCTGCTGGACGAGGCGGTCGAGCGGGCGACGGCCGTGGTCCGCGAGAAGGCCGAGAAGGTGGGCCTGACGGAGGCGGAGATCGTCGAGAACGGCCAGTACGTGGGCATCGGCGCGGTGAAGTACGCCGACCTGTCGACCTCCGCGGCCCGCGACTACAAGTTCGACCTCGACCAGATGGTCTCGCTGAACGGCGACACGTCCGTCTACCTCCAGTACGCGTACGCCCGCATCCGCTCCATCCTGCGCAAGGCGGGCGACCGCGAGCCCGCCGCGCACCCGGAGCTGGAGCTGGCCCCGGCCGAGCGGGCGCTGGGTCTGCACCTGGACGGGTTCGGCGAGCTGATCGCCGAGGCCGCCGCCGAGTACGCCCCGCACAAGCTGACGGCGTACCTCTACCAGCTGTCGTCGCTCTTCACGACGTTCTACGACCAGTGCCCGGTCATCAAGCCGGCGCCGGAGCAGGTCGTCGCGGAGAACCGCCTCTTCCTGTGCGAGCTGACCGCCCGCACCCTCTCCAAGGGCATGTCCCTCCTGGGCATCCGCACCCCCGAGAAGCTCTGACGCCCAGCGGCTCCACGCGGCGGCCCCGTCTGCCGACACTGGGAGACGGGGGCCTTCGCGTTCCCCCTCCACGTCGTAACACGGCGTGCTACGTTGCTGCCATGGCCCCCAGGGAGCGGTTCAGCATCAGCATGGACGCCGCATTGCGCGCGAGAGTCAAAGAGCACGCCGACGCGGTGGGCATCGACGTCTCCTCCTACGTCACGGCGGCCGTGCTCCGCCAGATCGACGAGGACATCGTCGTCGCCCGGCGCTTCGCGGACATCGATGCGGACATCGCGGCGACCGAGGCCATGCCGGCCCCACCGGGTCACGACGAGGAGTTCGACGAGGCCGACATGGCGGCCGTACGAGCGGGCATCGCCCGGGCTCTTGCGCCTGAGGCCCGGGATTCCGCCGCGTGAGCCATCCCGTCTTCGTGTATGACACCGGCATGCTCGTCGCGCTGGACCGTGGGGAGCAGCACGCCGGCCGTCTGCACCGGTACCTGGCGGAACAGGGCCACCCGCCGGTCGTCCCGCTGCCCGTTCTGGCTCAGGCCTGGCGGCCGGGGCAGTGGACTCCCCTCACTCGCGCCATCCCGCAGTGCACCGTGTTCGGCGTGCGCGCTTCCGCACCCTTGTCCTGTGGCGTGTGCCTGGCCGGTCACGTGGAGGACGACGCCAAGCGCGCCGGCCGGATCCTCGCCTCGGCGGCCATCCCGGGCGAGAAGCGCCCGGACGCGGTCGACGCCCTGGCCGTGGTCATCGCGGCCAGACATCCCGAGGCCGTCATCGTCACGTCCGACGCACGCGACATCACGGCCTACCGGGACGCACTCCCCGGTACCGCCGAGGCGATCCGCGTACTGGAAGTCGCGGACCTGGCAGCCTTCCTCGCCGGCAAGCGCGTGCTGCGCTGACCCGGAAAGCGCGGTTGGCACGGAGGCCGGCTCCGTCTGCGGCCCCGTCTCCCGGTGGGAGGCGGGGTTTCCCGCTGCCCTACGCCGCGCCGAAGACCTCGACCTTGCACCGGGCACTCCCGGAACGGCCGATCCGTGCGTCGCACGTGACGAGCGGCACCTGAAGCCCTTCGGCCAGGGCGACGTAGGTGGCGTCGTACGCGGAAAGGTTCGCGTACAGCTGTCGCACCCGGGGCAGCACCGGCAGGTGCTCCATCCGCCTGACCGGCAGCGCCCCGAAGTCGTCCCAGGCCGCGTCCAGCTGACGGTCGGAGAGCTTGCCTCCCCGGTGGCGGCCGAGCAACGCGTGCGCGACTTCCACATCGAGCAGGTAGGGAGCGGCAAGCCGTTCTCCCACCACTCGCTCGCGCACGGCCTCGCCCGCCGGACCCGCGTCGGCGACCAGCATGACGACCGCACTCGCATCGATCACGATCATTCGCGCCGCCGCCCGGCGTCGAGGTCGCCGAGGACCTCGTCCACGCTCAGCTCGGCCGACACACGGGAACGGATCCGCACGACGACATCCTCGACGGACGGCGTCGCGGCCTCTTCCTCCAGCAGGGTCCGGGCGTACGCCTGCAGCGACTGGCGGTTACGGGCCGCTCGTATCTTCAGTTCGGCGAGCGCCTCATCGGACAAGTCACGGACATACAGGGTGGCCATGCAACAAGTTTAGTCGCATTGCAAGCATTCTGCTAGCAGAGTCGCCGGGCCACGCAGAGGCCGGTTTTCACCCGTACGGCCCGATTCGGGTCCGACGGCCCGGGTAGGGGACGGCCCGTCCTTCCCCCACCCTCCACCGGAGGCCCCGTGCCCGACATGAACGGTCCCTACAAGCCCGGCACGCCGTGCTGGATCGACCTGATGGTCCCCGACCAGCAGGCGGCCCTCGACTTCTACTGCGACCTCTTCGGCTGGCAGGGCGAGATCGGCCCGCCCGAGACCGGCGGGTACTCCGTCTGCACGCTCAAGGGCAGGCCGGTCGCCGGGATCATGAAGGCCATGAACCCGGACGGCACCGTCCCCGAGCCGATGCCGCCGACCGTGTGGACCACGTACCTGTCGACCGACGGCATCGACGCCACCCTCAAGGCCGCCACCAACGCGGGCGGCACGGTCATGATGGGCCCGATGGACGTCATGGACCTGGGCCGCATGGCCGTCATCACCGACCCGACCGGCGCGGTCGTCGGCCTCTGGCAGCCCGGCTCCTTCGACGGCGCGGGCATCGTCAACGAGCACGGCGCCCTCATCTGGAGCGAGCTGACCACCCGCGACACCGACGCCGCGGCCGCCTTCTACTCGGCCATCCTGCCGATCACCACGACCCCTTCCACGGAGGAAGGCGGCGAGGGGTACACGGAGTTCAAGGTCGGCGGTCGCGCGGTGGCCGGGATCATGAATATGGACAAGCTGCCGCCCGGGGTTCCCCCGCACTGGATGCCGTACTTCCACGTCGACGACGTCGACAGCATCCAGGCGGCCACCGTCCGCGCCGGGGGCAGCGTCCTCGCCCCGGCCTTCGACATGGTGGCGGGCCGGATGGCCGTCCTCGCCGACCCGCAGGGCGGGGGTTTCTCGGTCATCACGGCGAAGTCCCCGGAGCAGCCGGCCTGACCTGCCGCGCCGCGAAGGGTGTGACGGGGCCCACGGGAATGTTCTCCCCGCGGGCCCCCTCCTTTCCCACATGAAGACGACGACACGCATCCGCACCGGCCGCGCCCTGGCCGCCCTGCTCGCCACCGACGGGCTGATCCACCTCTACTGGGCCACCGGCGCGACCTGGCCCGCCGCCGACGAACGGACCCTGTCGCTCGCCGTCCTGGGCACGGAGGTGTCCTTCGGGCCGCCCGTCGTCCTGCCCCTGGCCGCCGTGACCCTGGCGGGCGCGGGCGCCGTGCTCGCCCACTCCCGGGGCCGCGGCGGGCGGCTGACCCGGGCCGTCACGGCCGCCGTCGCGGCGGGGCTGGCCGTACGCGGCCTCGCGGGCCTCGGCTGGGCGGCCGGACTGCTGGACAGCCCGCCGGACAGCCCCTTCTACGTCCTCAACCTCGCCCTGTACACCCCCGCCTGCCTGGCCTTCGCCTGGGCGGCGGCCCGGCTGGCCCTCACCGCCTGAGGCGGGCCGCCGCCACGCGGGCGTATCGTCCACATATGGGCGATGCGTGCTGTGAAGGGGGCTCGGCCCGCCCGCGCCCCGTGCCCGGCCGGTCAGGAGCCTGCGGTGCCCGGCCCCGGTGAGGAACCGGGCGCCGGACCGCTCGACCGGGAGCTGGTCGACACCGTACGCCGCACCGGCGCCTCCGCCGGGGGCATCTACCTGCTGGACGACGTCGCGCAGCTCCTGGGCCTGGCCGTGCTGTGCGGGATACCGGTGGAGGTGACCGCGCCGTGGCGCCGGGTGCCACTGACCGCCCCGGTCCCGGTCAGCGACGCGGTCCGCGAGGACCGCCTGGTGTGGGTGGGCTCCCAGGGCCACCTGGCTCGCTCGTACCCGCGTGCCGCCGCGATCCTCCCGTACCGGTTCGCGCTCGCGGCTGCGCCCCTGGCCGGACGGAACCGCTGCTGGGGCGCTCTGCTGCTGCTGTGGCCCGCCAGCCACCCCAGCCGGGCCGGGCGCCGCGAAAGGAGCCACATCGTCTCCAACGCCCGGCGCATCGCCCGCGTGCTGGACGACACCGTCCCGCCGCCCGTCACCCCGGATCAGCCCCGCCTCGTCCCGACCGGCGAGCCCCGCCCGCACGGCGTCCAGCCCCTCCAGGCCGCCGCGGACTTCGCCGAACGGCTGCCCGAGGGAGCCCTCGCCCTGGACCTGGAAGGCCGGATCACCTTCCTGACCTCGACCGCCGCAGCCCTGCTCGGCCGCGGCGCCGACCAGCTGCTGGGAACCCGGCCGTGGCAGTCGCTGCCCTGGATGGACGAGCCCGCCACCGAAGACCACTACCGCGCCGCGGTCATCAGCCGGGATCCGGTCGCCTTCACCGCCCTGCGCCCTCCGCACACCTGGCTCCGCTTCCAGCTCTACCCCGACGCCGGCGGCATCAGCGTCCGCATCACCCCCAGCCCCGCCCACGACCGGCCTTCGCCCTCCCGCACGCAGGAGCCCGCCGGCCCCGCGTCCACGCCCACCGCGCAGGTCGGCCGCCTGTACCAGCTGATGCACCTGGCGGCCGCTCTGACCGAGGCCGTCGGCGTCCGCGACGTCGTCGAGCTGGTCGCCGACCAGATCCTGCCGGCCTTCGGCGCCGACGGACTGGTCTTGTCCGCCGCGGACGCCGGCCGCCTGAAGATCACCGGCCACCACGGCTACGACCAGCAGACCATCGACCGACTCGACGGCCTGCCGCTGGACACCGACCTCACCCCCGCCGGGCAGGCCCTGACCAGCGGCATCCCCTCATTCTTCGCCAGCCCCGCGGAGATGGCCGGACGCTACCCCAAGGCACCCCGGATCAGCGGCAAGCAGGCCTGGGCGTTCCTGCCCCTTGTCATCTCCGGCCGCCCGGTCGGCTGCTGCATCCTCTCCTACGACCGGCCCCACGCCTTCAGCGCCGACGAACGCGCCGTCCTCACCTCCCTCGCGGGCCTGATCGCCCAGGCCCTGGACCGGGCGCGGCTCTACGACGCGAAACACGAGCTCGCCCAGAGCCTCCAACAGGCCCTGCTGCCGCACAGCCTGCCGACCGTGCCGGGGCTGCAGGTCGCCGCCCGCTACCTGCCCGCCACCCACGGCCTCGAAGTCGGCGGGGACTTCTACGACTTCATCCGGATCGACGCGACCACCGCGGCGGCCGTCATCGGCGACGTCCAGGGCCACAACGTCGCCGCCGCCGCCCTCATGGGCCAGGTCCGCACCGCCGTCCACGCCAACGCCGGCGCCGCCCCCGACCAGGTCCTGGCCCGCACCAACCGCATGCTCGCCGACCTGGAATCCGACCTCCTCGTCTCGTGCCTCTACGCCCACATCGACCTCGCCCGCCAGGTGGCCACCCTGTCCAGCGCGGGCCACCCGCCCCCGCTGCTGCACCAGCCCGGCCGTCCGCCGCGCGTGCTGGACCTCGACCCCGGCCCCATGTTCGGCATCGACGCCGACATGTCCTACCCCGTCGCCACCCTGCGCCTCAGCCCCGGAACGACCCTCGCGTTCTACACCGACGGCCTGGTGGAAAGTCCCGGCTCCCACTTCGACCGGGCCACCGCCGAACTCGCCCAGCGGCTCGCCGCCGACCACGGGCTGGACCTCGACCAGCGCATCAGCGGCCTGATCCAGCACGCCTGGCCCGGCGGCCGGCACACCGACGACATCGCCGTTCTCCTGCTGCAAACCGCCCCAGGACCGGCCTGAACCGCTCAGCGGAACTCGCACCACACGACCTTGCCGGGAGCCCGGGGCACGACACCCCACTCGTCGGCAAGCGCGGCGACGAGCATCAGACCCCGCCCGCCGCCCCCGCCGAGCGGCCGGCTCGGCATCCGCGACAGCCCCGGTCCGCTGTCGTGGACCTCGATCCGGACGGTGGTGTCGAAGGTGAGCAGCCGGAGCAGGTAGCCACGGCCGGGCGGGACGCCGTGACGCAGGGCGTTGGTGGCCAGCTCGCTCACGCAGAGCAACATGTCGTCGTGCCGTGCGGTCACCCCCCAGGCGTGCAAGGTGTCACGTGTGAACTGTCGTGCAGCAGCGATGTTGTGGGCTGAGCGCAGGTAGAAGCGCTCGCGCATCAGGGCCGGTTGAGTATCTGGAATCACCGGACGATCGTCGCGCGCAGTGACTAACGTGTGGCTCAGCGCCAACCCGTACTCAGTGATGAGTACGGGTCGGAGTGGGGTAATCCATGCGTTGGGGTGGGGAGTTCGCTGTCATGCCACCGAGGAAACGAGCACGGCCGAACGCGACGACCATGAAGATGGTCGGCGCACAGGTGGCCGTCAGCCGAGTCGCCAAGAACCTGACCCAGAAACAGCTCGGAGAGCTGGTCCGGCAGGACGCCGAGACCATCGCATCCATTGAGCAGGGGCGGCGGGCGTTGATGCCGAATGTCGCGGAGCTGATGGACCAGGTCTTGGGGTTGCCGGGCCTGCTGTCCGTGGCGGCTCACAGGATGCCGAAGGTGGACGTGACCCCACCATGGGCGGAGGAGTACATGGACCTTGAACGCGACGCGATCGCCCTGTCCTGGTTCGACAACCAGGTCGTGCCGGGCCTGCTCCAGACGGAGAACTACGCCCGAGCCGTGTTCCGGTGCCGCGTTCCCGCCCATCCGGAGGCCGAAGTCGAGGCGCTGACCGCCTCGCGCATCGACCGCCAGAAAATCCTGCGTCGCAGCACCCCGCCGACCCTGAGCTTCGTCGTCTGGGAGGCGGTACTCTGCGACCGGATCGGTGGCGACCAGGTGTACGCAGAACAGCTTCGCCACCTGTGCGCGTGCGCCGATCTGCCGGACGTCAGCCTCCAAGTGATGCCGCTCGGCCGCACCTCCCACGCAGGCCTCAACGGTCCGTTCATCCTCCTGGAAACCCACGACCACCAGCGCATTGGCTACACCGAAACCCAGCGTGGCAGCCAGCTCATTTCGGCCGCAGATGAGGTCAGCATCCTGGCGCTCAAATATGCAATGCTGCGAACTCAGGCCCTCAACACCGAGCAGACGCGGGGCCTGTTGGACCGCCTGCTAGGAGAGCTATGAGCGCCACGTCAGCACTGAAGTGGTTCAAGTCCAGCTACAGCGGTGACGAAGGCGGCGCCTGCCTGGAAGTGGCCGTCGCCTGGCGGAAGTCCTCCTACAGCGGCAGCGAGGGCGGCAACTGCGTCGAGGTCGCCGCCTGCGCCGCACAGGTCCACGTCCGGGACTCCAAGGTCACCGACGGTCCGGTCCTGGACCTGGCCCCCGCCGCCTGGTCCGCCCTCACGGAGTGGACCCGCTCCGCTCGTTGATCAGCACGGCCAGGCCGTCCAACAGGCGGCCCAGGCCGAAGCGGAACTCGAAGTCCGGTTCCCCGGGGCCCGTGAACGCGTCGGACTCCAGCAGCCGCGTCACCGCCGGGTGCGTGTCGGGGGTGGTCATCCGCCGCAGCGTGCGTACGTACTGGCCGATCGCCTGGTCCGGTGAGGCGCCGCTCTTGACGATGGCGTCCGTCATGTCGGCGGTGAGGGTCGCCTCGTTGCGTACGAAGCCCGCGACCAGCGTGATGGTGGAGATCTTCTCGCCCTCGTCCAAGCCGGTGCCGGCCATGGCCGCGAGCCCGCGTTCCATCCACGCCAGCTGGTTCGGGCTGACCGGCGCCGCCGTGATCGGGATGCGCAGGATCCAGGAGTTGGCCATCAGGACGGCCCGCTGCCCGTACGCCCAGTCCGACAGCAGCTCCCGCCACCCCCACCCCTCCGCCTCGGGCGGCAGCGGCGGCGGGGTGCCGGCGCCCGCGTCCGCCATCAGGATGTAGAGCTCTTCCTTCGCCGCGACGTACCGGTAGAGGGACATCGTCGAGACGCCCAGTTCCTTCGCCACCCGGCCCATGGAGACGGCGTCCATGCCCTCGGTGGCGGCGAGCGTCACCGCCGCGTCCACGATCCGGGGGAGCGTGAGCGTGGGTCGCGGCCCCTTGCCGGGGCGTTCCCGCAGGCCCCAGGCCATCTCCAGCGTCGCCGGAAGCCCAGTGCCGTCCGGCTCTTCCTTCGCCATCGCCGCCCTCCCTCCCTGATTCCGCATGGAACGTTGACCCACATCCTAGTTCTGTGTATTACTTACGCAGAAGCGCGTATCCCATACGCAGAAGAAGGGAGCGTGGTCCGCGATGACCACGAACGACCTCGGCATCCACGCCACCGGCCTGACCAAGTCCTACGGTGAGCTCCGCGTCCTCGACGGCATCGACCTCTCCGTCCCGCGTTCCAGCGTCCTCGCCCTCCTCGGCCCCAACGGCGCCGGCAAGACCACCGCCGTCCGCATCCTCGCCACCCTCACCGCCCCCGACTCCGGCACCGCCCGCGTCGCCGGGCACGACATCACCGCCGAGCGCGGCCGGGTCCGCGAACGGATCAGCCTCACCGGGCAGTTCGCGGCCGTCGACGACCTCCAGACCGGCGCCGAGATGCTCCGCATGATGGGCCGTCTCACCGGCCTCCGTCCCCGCTCGGCCCGCGCCCGCGCCGACGAACTCCTGGCCCGCTTCGGGCTCACCGAGGCCGCCGGGCGCACGGCGAAGACGTACTCGGGCGGCATGCGGCGGCGACTCGACCTCGCCGCGAGCCTCGTCTCACGGCCGGAGGTGATCTTCCTGGACGAGCCGACCACCGGGCTCGACCCGCGCAGCCGCCAGGACCTGTGGGACCTCGTACGGGAACTGCGCGCCGACGGCACGACCGTGCTGCTGACCACCCAGTACCTGGAGGAGGCCGACCAGCTCGCCGACCGCGTCGCGGTCCTGGACCGGGGACGGATCGCCGCCGAAGGCACGCCCGCCGCGCTCAAGTCCCGCGTCGCCGGCCACCGGCTGGACCTCACCCTGACCGACCGGGCCGCCTACGAGACGCTCGCCGCCCGCGCCGTCCACCTCGTACCGGACGAGCTCACCCTCGGCCTGCCCACCGACGGCACCGCCGCCCACGTCCGCGCCCTGCTCGACGAAGTCGATCCGCAGCGCACGGCCGTGGACCGCTTCGCCGTTCACAGCGCCACCCTCGACGACGTGTTCCTCGCCCTGACGGGAGCCGACCGATGACCTCATCCGCCCTCACCCTGGCCGGGCGCAGCGTGCGCATCAGCCGCCGCCAGCCGGACGCCCTGGTCACGGCGCTGATGCTGCCGGTCATGCTGATGCTGATCTTCGTCTACTTCTTCGGCGGTGCGATCGACACCGGCACCGCGTACGTGACGTACGTCGTCCCCGGCGCCATGCTGCTGTGCGCGGGCTTCGGCGCGGCGAGCACCGCCGTCAGCGTCGCCGACGACATGAAGAACGGCGTCATCGACCGCTTCCGTTCGCTGGACATCGGCGGGATCCCGATCCTGGCCGGCCACGTCACCGCGTCCGTGCTGCGGAACCTGCTCTCCACCACCCTGGTCCTGGCCGTCGCCCTCGCCATCGGGTTCCGGCCCCAGGCGGGCCCGCTCGCCTTCCTCGCCGCCGCCGGGCTCCTCGTCGCGTACATCACCGCGATCTCCTGGCTGGCCGCGACCCTCGGGCTGCTCGCGAAGTCCCCCGAAGCGGCGGGCGGCTTCACCTTCCTGATGATGTTCTTGCCGTATCCGTCCAGCGCGTTCGTCCCGATCGGCACCATGCCGAGCTGGCTCCACGGCTTCGCCGAGCACCAGCCGCTGACCCCGGTCATCGAATCCCTGCGCGCGCTGCTCCTGGCCCAGCCGGCGGGCAACACTCCGTGGGTGGCCCTGGCCTGGTGCGCGGCGATCGCGGCCGTGGCCGTGACCCTGTCGGGCACCCTCTTCGCCCGCCGCACCCGCTGATCGCACACAGGCAGCGCGGCCCCCTCGTACGGCGTGTCGGTGGCGGCGCTTACGCTCCGCTTATGCGAAACCCGTAGATCCTGATCGCCCTGACCGCGGCCGTCCTGCTCACCGCCGGCTGCGGCTCCGACACCAGCTACACGTGCCAGTGGTGGAGCAAGCACAGCAAAGAAGGCGACGGCGGCTACGAGACCCTTCAGGTCAAGATGGGCGCCGCCGACGTCGGCTTCGAGGCCGCCAAGTAGCCACGCCCGGACCGGGGCGCTCTCCGCTGCGGAAGCCGGAGAACGCCCCCGCCCCGCGTCACGGTGGCCGAGTCCTGATCAGCCGTTCAGCGGGTAGGAGTGCTTGCCCGTCACCTCGTCGATCTCACCGTGCGCCTTCTGGAGCAGCTGGGACGAGAGGTCCATGAGCGCCCGCGCGCCCGAGATCTCCTCTCCGACCCTCAGCTGTTCCGGATCGGACGGATGGCGCATCGCGTACCCGTGCGCCCTCAGTTCGGAACCATCAGGAAGTCTGAGCAGGGCTGCCGCAGCGGTGCGGTGGCCCTCCTCCGTGAACTCCACCTCTACATGCCACCCGACGAGCGTGGACATGGCGGATCACCTCCACAGTCGGCCTCTCCCTCCAGGGTGCCCCCGTACCACCCGGAACGCACCCCCAGGCATCACCCGCAGGCCGGACAAGGCCCCGCCCCGTCATTCCGGCCGCACGGATCGCCAGACCGCATCCGGCAGAAGCCTCGCGGCCTCGTCCAGGTCCAGGTCATACGTGCTGGCCAGCCACCGCTTCGCCGCCTCGCACGGCGGCCCGATGACCAGGACCTCCAGCAGCGGCCCGGGGATCGGCCGGATCTCGCCCTTCTCCATCCGGGCCCGCATCCACGCCACCATGCGGGCCAGCTTGGCCTCCTTGGCGGCCCGGATCTCCTCGGCGTGCCCGGCGAGGTAGCCGGAGTAGGCGGAGGCGTGCAGGAACAGCGCGGCGTCGCGGTGGTCCCTGGTGAAGTCCAAGTAGGCCTGTACGAGGGCCCGTACGCCGGTCCGTGCGGTGCGGGAGCGCTCCAGCGCGGCGGTCATCGCGTCGAAGAGCTGCCCCATGCAGCGGATGTAGAGGGCGGCGGCGAGCCCGTCGAAGCTGCCGAAGTGGTGGTAGAGGCTGCCGAGGCTGACACCACTGGCAGCCGTCACGGACTGAACGGTGAAACCCTGCCGGCCGGACTGGGCGTACACGCGCAAGGAGGCTGTCAGGAGCTGGTCGACGGTCGCCTCGCCGCGCTGTTGCTTCACCATGCCGTCAGCGTAGAACAGAAAGAGGATTAGAAATCTCTTCTAGAAAAGCCCTCCACTTCCCTGAGCCGGCGCGGCCCCCGGTGACGCCCGACGCGCGCCGGCCCCGGTCACCCGCCGGCCGGGCTCACCGCTCCTGGCGCAGCCAGCCCGCGACCTCGGTCGCCCAGTACGTCAGGATCGTGTCCGCGCCCGCCCGCTTGATGCCGAGCAGCGTCTCCAGGATGGCCCGGTCCCGCTCGATCCAGCCCTTCTCCGCCGCCGCCTCGATCATCGCGAACTCACCGCTGATCTGGTACGCCGCCACCGGCACGTCCACCGCCTGCGCGACCCGGTACAGGATGTCCAGGTACGGGCCGGCCGGCTTGACCATGACCATGTCGGCGCCCTCCTCCAGGTCCAGCGCCAGCTCCCGCAGCGACTCCCGGGCATTCGCCGGGTCCTGCTGGTAGGTCTTGCGGTCACCCTGGAGCGAGGAGGCGACGGCCTCACGGAAGGGCCCGTAGAAGGCGGAGGAGTACTTCGCCGTGTAGGCGAGGATCGAGACGTCCTCGTGGCCCGTCTCGTCCAGCGCGTCGCGGATGACGCCCACCTGGCCGTCCATCATCCCGCTCGGCCCCACGACGTGGACGCCCGCGTCGGCCTGGACCTGCGCCATCTCGGCGTACCGCTCCAGCGTCGCGTCGTTGTCGACCCGGCCGTGCTCGTCGAGGACCCCGCAGTGCCCGTGGTCGGTGTACTCGTCCAGGCACAGGTCGGACATGATCACGAGGTCGTCGCCCACCTCGGCCTTCACGTCGCGGATCGCCAGCTGGAGGATGCCGTCCGGCTCGGTGCCCGCCGTGCCCAGCGCGTCCTTGTTCTCGTCGGCCGGGACACCGAAGAGCATGATCCCCGCGACGCCCGCCTCCACCGCCTCCACGGCGGCCTTCCGCAGCGTGTCCCGGGTGTGCTGCACCACGCCCGGCATCGCCGAGATGGCCAGGGGCGCGCTGATGCCCTCCCGGACGAACGCCGGAAGGATCAGGTCCGACGGGTGCAGCCGGGTCTCCGCGACCATCCGCCGCATCGCCGGGGTGGTGCGCAGCCGCCGGGGCCGCGAGCCGGGGAAGGATCCGTACGCGCTCATTCTCAGTCGCCTCTTCGAGCCTGGGAAACAGTCCCACCAGCCTAGGGCGTGCCCGGGAACTCCCCGGGGCGGGCCCGCCGCCGGAGAACGCCCGCCCAAGCCCACCCGGCACGGACCAGGACCAGGACCAGGGCCAACCCGCGGGCCCCCGGCACTCCGGCACGGGTCAGGGCCCGGACGCCGAGCGTCCGGGCCCTGATGAACCTCGACCGACCGTCAGGTCGTACGGCGCCTGCGCGCACCCGGCCGCCGCTCGCTCGGCCGCGAGACCGTCTCGCCGGCCTCCTTGGCCGCCTCGCGGCGCGCCTCCCCGTACGCGGCCAGCGCCTCGGCCAGCTTGCCGACGCTCGGCTCCGGCGAGAGCACGTCCACGCGCAGCCCGTGCTCCTCGGCGGTCTTGGCCGTCGCCGGTCCGATGCACGCGATGACGGTCACGTTGTGCGGCTTGCCCGCGATCCCGACCAGGTTGCGGACGGTGGAGGAGGACGTGAAGAGCACGGCGTCGAAGCCGCCGCCCTTGATCGCCTCACGCGTGTCCGCCGGCGGCGGCGACGCGCGCACCGTCCGGTAGGCGGTGACGTCGTCGACCTCCCAGCCGAGCTCTATCAGCCCGGCGACCAGCGTCTCGGTCGCGATGTCGGCGCGCGGCAGGAAGACGCGGTCGATCGGGTCGAAGACCGGGTCGTACGGCGGCCAGTCCTCCAGCAGACCGGCGGCCGACTGCTCGCCGCTCGGCACCAGGTCCGGCTTCACACCGAACTCGACCAGCGAGGCCGCGGTCTGCTCGCCCACGGCGGCGACCTTGATGCCCGCGAAGGCCCGCGCGTCGAGCCCGTACTCCTCGAACTTCTCGCGCACCGCCTTCACGGCGTTGACGCTGGTGAAGGCGATCCACTCGTAGCGGCCCGTGACCAGGCCCTTGACCGCCCGCTCCATCTGCTGCGGGGTGCGCGGCGGCTCCACGGCGATGGTCGGCACCTCGTGGGGCACCGCGCCGTACGAACGCAGCTGGTCGGAGAGCGAGGCTGCCTGCTCCTTGGTGCGCGGTACGAGGACCCGCCAGCCGAACAGCGGCTTCGACTCGAACCAGGCCAGCTCCTCGCGCCGCGCGGCGGCGCCCTGCTCACCGACCACGGCTATGACGGGGCGCGAGCCCTCGGGCGAGGGGAGCACCTTGCCCTGCTTGAACACCTGGGCGATGGTGCCCAGGGTCGCGCTCCAGGTCCGCTGGCGGGTCGTCGTACCGCCCACGGTCACGGTGAGCGGGGTATCGGCTCCCCGCCCGGCCGCGACCAGCTCGGCCGCGGCGCTCGCGACCGTCTCCAGCGTGGCGGAGACCACGAGGCTGCCGCCGCTGGCGCCGACCTCGCTCCAGCAGCGCGCCGAGGCGTGCCGCGCGTCCAGGAAGCGCACGACTCCGTCGTCGCCTCGTCCCCCACGAAGCGGCACACCGGCGTACGCGGGTACGCCGACGGCGGTCGCGACACCGGGCACCACCTCGAAGGGGATCCCCTCGGCGGCGCAGGCCAGCATTTCCCCGGCCGCGTTCCCGTCGAGCCCGGGGTCGCCGGTGACGGCACGGACGACCCGCCTGCCGGAGCGCGCGGCCTCCATGACAAGATTGGCGGCGTCGCGGATTACCGGGACCCCGGCGGCTGCTGACACTTCGTCAACAACCGTCAGCTGTGGCGTGTCGACACCCGCGCGCGCGTGGGTCCGTACGACTTCGAGCACCTCGGGTTCCGCGACGAGTACGTCCGCCGCGCGCAGCGCCTCCACGGCGCGCAGCGTCAGCAGACCCGGGTCGCCGGGCCCGGCACCGAGGAAGGTGACGAGTCCGTGGGCGGCGAGCCCCGGAAAAGCGGAGGTGGTCGGACGTGAGGGGTTCAAAGCGATCGCTCCCCCATAAGACCGGCCGCGCCCTTGGCCAGCATCTCGTCCGCGAGTTCGCGGCCGAGCGCCATGGCCTCGTCATACGACTGGGGCACGGGACCGGTGGTGGACAGCTGCACGAGCGTCGAGCCGTCGAGCGTTCCGACGACGCCACGCAGGCGCATTTCATTGACAATCTGCCCGTCGGCCAGAAGGTCGGCGAGCGCGCCCACGGGTGCGCTGCAGCCGGCCTCCAGGGCGGCGAGCAGGGAACGCTCCGCGGTCACGGCGGCCCGGGTGTCCGGGTCGTCGAGCTCGCCGAGCGCGGCCACGAGGTCCGCATCGGACGCGAGGCACTCCACGGCCAGGGCACCCTGGCCGGGAGCGGGCAGTACGTTGTCGACCGACAGCAGGTCGGTCGCCTCGTCACCGCGCCCGATCCGGTTCAGCCCGGCGGCGGCCAGGACGACCGCGTCGAGCTCACCGGCGCGCACGTAGCCGATCCGGGTGTCGACGTTGCCGCGGATCGCGACGGTCTCGACGGTCTTGCCCAGGCTCTTGGCGTACGCGTGGAGCTGCGCCGTGCGCCGCGGTGAACCGGTACCGATCCGCGCGCCGTCGGGCAGCTGCGCGAAGGTCAGGCCGTCACGGGCGACGAGCGCGTCGCGCGGGTCCTCCCGCCGCGGGATGGCCGCGATGACCAGCTCGTCGGGCTGCGCGGTCGGCAGGTCCTTCAGCGAGTGCACGGCGAAGTCCACCTCGCCGCGCACCAGGGCCTCGCGCAGCGCGGTGACGAACACGCCGGTGCCGCCGATCTGCGCGAGGTTCTCGCGGGACACGTCACCGTAGGTCGTGATCTCCACGAGCTCGACGGGCCGGCCGGTGACCGCCCGTACCGCCTCGGCGACGTGCCCGGACTGGGACATGGCCAGCTTGCTCCGCCGCGTGCCAAGCCGGAGCGGCTGGTCGGGACGTGTGTTCATGATGCCCGTCCTGGGTCGTCGTTCTTCGGATCGGCCGCGTCCGCCCGGCTGACGGATGCCACCGTCTGAGGGTCGAGGTCGAAGAGTTCGCGCAGCGCCTCGGCGTACCCGGCGCCGCCGGGCTCGCTCGCGAGCTGCTTGACGCGCACGGTCGGCGCGTGGAGGAGCTTGTCGACGACGCGGCGCACGGTCTGAGTGACCTCCGCCCGCTGCCGCTCGTCGAGATCGGGTACGCGCCCGTCGAGCCGTGCCACCTCCATGGCCACGACCTCGGCGGCCATCGCCCGCAGGGCGACGACGGTGGGCGTGATGTGCGCGGCCCGCTGGGCGGCCCCGAAGGCCGCCACTTCCTCCGCGACTATCCCACGTACGGCGTCCACGTCGGCCGCCATCGGCGCGTCGGCGGAAGCCTCCGCCAGCGACTCGATGTCGACCAGCCGCACCCCGGGGATCCGGTGCGCGGCGGCGTCGATGTCCCGGGGCATGGCCAGGTCCAGCAGCGCCAGGCGTACGGGCGTCCCGTCACCCTGGCTGCGAGCCGCCCGCCGGGGCTGCCGCTGAGCGGCGGCCTCGCCCTGATCGGCCCAGGTCCCGTGCAACTCGAGGGACCCGGCATCCACCCCGGCCAACGCGGACCGCCCGTCCCCGGGCACGGGGCACACCTCGGCCTCGACGACACTGATGGTCCGCACCGCCCCGGCATCAGCCAACCGCCCGTGCCGCTCGGCGGCGGTCACGAGCCGAGCCAGCACATCGGCATCTCCCGGCGCAGCCGAATCCAGCCCCGCCGGCCTTTGAGGCGCGGGGGTCCGGGGGCGGAGCCCCTGGGACGGGGTCCGGGGCGCAGCCCCGGTTTCGGGAAGGGGCGGGGTGGGGGAGAGCCCCGCAGGGCCACCATCCACGGCCCGCGCCACGTCGTCCCCGCTCAGCACCAGCCCCGTGGCCCCGGTGCAGGACACCACGACGTCAACACGTGTCAGTTCCTCGGCCACCGACGCCATGGACACGGCCCGCGCCGCAACCCCGGTGCCCGAGGCAACCAGAATCTCGGCCAGCCGCTCCGCCCGCTCGGCGGTCCGGTTGGCGACCACGATCTCGGCGACGCCGACCCGCGCCAGCGTGGCGGCCGCCAGCGACGACATCGACCCGGCCCCGATCACCAGCGCCCGCTTACCGGCGGCCCACTCCCCCACCGGCAGGTGCACGGCGAGCTGCTCCAGCCCGAACGTCACCAGCGACTGCCCGGCCCGGTCGATCCCGGTTTCCGAGTGCGCCCGCTTGCCGACCCGCAGCGCCTGCTGGAAGAGGTCGTTGATCAGCCGACCGGCCGTGTGGAGCTCCTGCCCCAGCGCCAGCGCGTCCTTGATCTGTCCGAGGATCTGGCCCTCGCCGACGACCATCGAGTCCAGCCCGCACGCCACCGAGAACAGGTGGTGCACCGCCCGGTCCTCGTACTGCACGTACAGATAGGGGGTGAGCTCCTCCAGGGCCACTCCGCTGTGCTGCGCCAGCAAGGTGGAGAGCTCGGCGACGCCGGCGTGGAACTTGTCCACGTCCGCGTACAGCTCGATCCGGTTGCAGGTGGCCAGCAGCGCCGCCTCGGCCGCCGGCTCGGCGGCCAGCGTGTCGTGGAGCAGCTTCACCTTCGCGTCGGCGGACAGCGAAGCCCGTTCCAGGACGCTCACGGGTGCGCTGCGGTGGCTCAGGCCTACGACGAGCAGACTCATGCCGGCATCACCGCCGGCACATCACCTTCGGGGCCGCCCTTGCGCGCGGCAGCGGCGGCCCGCCCGGCCGGCGGCTCGACGGCGGCTGCGGGCGCGGCGCCCGTTCCCGTACCGGCGCCCAGGTCCTCGGCGGCCACGGCCCCGGCGGCCGCGGCGGCCGCCGCGCCCTCCCCGGCCTTGCGCTGCTCGTGGAACGCCAGGATCTGGAGCTCGATGGAAAGGTCGACCTTGCGCACGTCCACGCCGTCCGGCACGGACAGGACGGTGGGCGCGAAGTTCAGGATGGAGGTGACTCCGGCAGCGATGAGCCGTTCGCTCACCTGCTGGGCGGCGCCGGCCGGGGTCGCGATGACCCCGATCGAGACGCCGTTCTCCTCGATGATGCGTTCCAGGTCGTCGGTGTGCTGCACGGGCATGCCGGCGACCGGCTTGCCGGCCATGGCCGGGTCGGCGTCGATGAGTGCCGCCACGCGGAAGCCGCGGGAGGCGAAGCCGCCGTAGTTGGCCAGGGCGGCGCCGAGGTTGCCGATGCCGACGATGACGACCGGCCAGTCCTGCGTCAGTCCCAGCTCACGGGAGATCTGGTAGACGAGGTATTCGACGTCGTAGCCGACGCCCCGGGTCCCGTACGAGCCGAGGTACGAGAAGTCCTTGCGCAGCTTCGCGGAGTTGACTCCGGCGGCGGTCGCGAGCTCCTCGGAGGACACCGTGGGCACCGATCGCTCGGAGAGCGCGGTGAGGGCGCGCAGGTACAGCGGAAGCCGGGCGACAGTGGCCTCGGGAATACCTCGGCTGCGGGTCGCCGGTCGGTGAGTTCGGCCAGTTGCCACGATGCTCCTGCGGGATGAGCGGGGCTGCAGGCGGCCTCTTGTCGCAGGACCGCCCCGTCGAATGCAGGCTATGTCTTTGTGAACGCGTGCACAAAGATTGTGTCCGCTTTGTCCGAGCAAAGTGACCGGGGTCACGCGGCTCGGCCACGGAGGGCCGGAGCCGGGAACGGGCCGAACCCGTTCAAATCCCGAGGGGGGCAAAACCGTACACACTCCTCATCGATACGCCCCCGAGTCCCCATAAATCGCCCACGATGGTAACGGCCAAAGCGGTCAGGCTCCCAACGCCCGTCGCAGCCGGTCAGGGTTCACCCTCCAGAAGGTGTGCTGTTCGCCATCCACCAGCACCACCGGAATCTGCTCCCAGTGCAGCCGGTACAGCTCCTCGTCCCGCGTGATGTCCTTCTTCTCCCACTGTGCGCCCGTCTCGGCGCAGACCTTCTCGATCACTTCCTGGGCGTCGTCACAGAGATGGCACCCCGGCTTCCCGATGAGCGTCACCATCCGCTCGGCGGGACGCTTCTTTTCCTTACGGCGCAGCAGAGGACTCATGCCCCCCATTGTCCCGCGCGGGGCCGGAGGGTCCCGAAGAGTTAACCGCTCCGTATCCCGGCGGTTCGGGAAGTCCCGAACACAATGGCTATGCTCGCGTCATGCCCCGCCCGTCGCCCGACCACCGCCCTGGTAGGAGTCCCATCGACACGCGCGCCCCCTGGGGATGGCTCACCCCTCGCCGGCGCTCCGCGACCGCACGGAGCGTACTGGCGGGCGAGGCCTCCGCCGAGGCCGCCCGCAAGACCGCGCAGGCCCTCGAACCGCCGGCCGCCGAACCGCCGGCCGCCGAACCGCCGGCCGCCGAACCGCCGGCCGCCGAAGCGCCCGGGACCGCGCAGAGCGCCCAGGCACCCGGGGTCACCGAGGCCGCGCGGACACCGCGACTCCCCGAGCCGGCCTTCCCGGTCCACGGCGACGACCTCGCCGCCGCCTTCTTCGACCTCGACAACACCGTCATGCAGGGCGCGGCGATCTTCCACTTCGGCCGCGGCCTCTACAAGCGCGAGTTCTTCCGCCGCCGCGAGCTCGCCCGCTTCGCCTGGCAGCAGGCCTGGTTCCGGCTCGCCGGGGTCGAGGACCCCGAGCACATGCAGGACGCCCGCGACAGCGCCCTGTCCATCGTCAAGGGCCACAAGGTCTCCGAGCTGATGGCCATCGGCGAGGAGATCTACGACGAGTACATGGCGGAGCGGATCTGGCCGGGCACCCGCGCCCTCGCCCAGGCCCACCTCGACGCCGGCCAGAAGGTGTGGCTGGTCACCGCCGCTCCCGTCGAGACGGCCATCATCATCGCCCGCCGCCTCGGCCTGACCGGGGCTCTCGGCACCGTCGCCGAGTCCATCGACGGCGTCTACACCGGCCGCCTGGTCGGCGAACCGCTGCACGGCCCCGCCAAGGCGGAGGCGGTGCGCGCGCTGGCCGCCGCCGAGGAGCTCGATCTCGCGCGCTGCGCGGCGTACAGCGATTCGCACAACGACATTCCGATGCTGTCGCTGGTCGGGCATCCGTACGCGATCAATCCCGACACAAAACTGCGCAAGCATGCCCGCGCCCACGACTGGCGGCTGCGCGACTACCGGACCGGCCGCAAGGCCGTGAAGGTCGGCGTCCCGGCCGCCGCCGGAGTCGGCGCGATCGCGGGCGGCGCCGCCGCCGCCATCGCCCTGCACCGTCGCCGCAAGTAGCAACGCCGGGCCCGAGGCCCTTTTCCGGGCCGCACGGCGTTCCATTCGCCCACCCCTACCCGCGCCTTCGGCGCGGCACTCCGGCATGCCCGACTCGGTCGTGAGCCACCGTGGAAGCTGGCATTCCGCGCACCCAACTGATCAAGAACCGATCACCAACTGCGCCTGAATATGCCCTGGACACGCAACAGAAGTGTCGGAACCGGTGATTTAGGCAACTGGGTGTAGCACTGCCTGTACGAAGCGTTATTCTCCTCAAACGCATGCCACCGCTCATCTGTCGCCACGTCGGGTGAACGGTCCCGCACTGCACGTGATGGAAGCTCTGCCTCTGGGAGTCCCGTGTACCCACCTGTCGGGGTTGACGCCTCGGGCCTGGCTACGCTGCGCGCAACGGTCATCGACCGCCTGCGCGGCTTCGTCCCCACCGCGTACGCCGTCCCCGCCGCCTTCGCCGCCGCGGTCCCTGCCGGCCTCGGCCCGGCCGGTCCCTGCTATGCCCTGACCGATGGCGGGGCGACGGTGGGCAGACGCGGTCGTACGGGCGGGGCCTCGGCCGGCACCGCCGGCACGAGCGCGACGCCCACCGCCCGCCGCCCCACCGCGGACAGCGACCAGGCCCGCATGATGGACCTGGTCGAACGCGCCCAGGCCGGCGAGGCCGAGGCCTTCGGCCGCCTCTACGACCAGTACAGCGACACCGTGTACCGCTATATCTACTACCGCGTGGGCGGCAAGGCGACCGCGGAGGATCTCACCAGCGAGACCTTCCTGCGCGCGCTGCGCCGCATCTCCACCTTCACCTGGCAGGGCCGCGACTTCGGCGCCTGGCTGGTGACGATCGCGCGGAACCTGGTGGCGGACCACTTCAAGTCCAGCCGCTTCCGCCTCGAAGTCACCACCGGCGAGATGCTCGACGCCAACGAGGTGGAGCGCAGCCCCGAGGACTCCGTCCTGGAGTCCCTCTCCAACGCGGCCCTGCTGGAAGCCGTACGGAAACTCAACCCGCAGCAGCAGGAGTGCGTCACCTTGCGCTTCCTCCAGGGCCTCTCGGTCGCGGAGACGGCCCGGGTGATGGGGAAGAACGAGGGCGCCATCAAGACGCTCCAGTACCGGGCGGTCCGCACCTTGGCCCGCCTGCTCCCGGACGACGCCCGCTGAGGACCCGTGGTGACCGGTCGATGACGCTGTGGTCCGATCATCCTTCGTCCGTAACCCAAGTGCCGCGTCGCTCGTTGTGCGGAATGCAGGCTCCCTGTGGACACGTCCTGCCTGAAGCCGCTCACTCGAAAGGGTGGATGTGCTCAAGGCAGGCAACCTTCCGGACACCTTGGGGAGTCGATCGTCATGACGAGAGGAGGTGCCGCCAGTGATCGCGAACGTGACTCCGCACCGGCGGGCGAACGCCTTCGCCCAGGCCCTGGAGGACCGGACGCCGTCCGGTCTTTCGGAACCGGACTCGGCGGCCGAGCAGTCCGAGGCACCTGCCGAACCTGCCGACCACGACCGGCTGTTGGCCCTGGCGAGCGTGCTCGGCGAAATGCCGCGCCCAGTGCTGGACCCCGAGGTCAAAGTGGTGCAACGAGCGCAGCTCGTCGCCGCCATGGAGGCCATGGTGATGGAGGAGAGGGCCGGGGGCGGTGCGGCCGCGGACCCTCTGGTGCCCGAGCAGCGGACCGGCCGCGGCGCCCACCGGGCGACCTCGCTCCGGAAATTGCGGCCCCGCTCCCGCTGGTCCAAGGGCATCGCAGCGGGGGGCCTCACCGTCGGTGTGGCCGCAGGGGCCTTCAGCGGCGTGGCCGCTGCCAGCACGGACGCCCTGCCGGGTGACTCCCTCTACCCCATCAAGCGGGGCATGGAGGATCTCAAGCTGGGCATGGCCGACGAGGATGCGGACCGGGGCGAGCTGTATCTCGACCAGGCGTCGAACCGGCTGTCGGAAGCCCGCAGGCTGATGGAGCGCGGCCGTACGGGTGTCCTGGACCACGAGTCCCTGGGCGAGATCCGCCGAGCGCTGGCGGGCATGAAGCACGACGCCTCGGAGGGCCACCGGCTGCTCCAGGCGGCGTACGAACGGGACGGGTCGCTCGGCCCGATCCAGGCCCTGTCCTCGTTCTCGCGCTCGCACCGCGACGCGTGGGGCCGGCTCCGGTCGAACCTTCCCCCGCAGCTCACGGACGTGGGCAACGAGGTGACTTCGGTCTTCCAGGCCATAGACGATGACGTGGCGCCGCTCCAGGGCCTGCTGCCGAAGCCCCCGGAGCAGACCCGCGGCGGGGCCACCTCGGCCAAGCCGAGCACCCCGGCCGGCGGGCAGCAGCGGTCGGCTCCGTCGGGCGCCGCGACGTCGACGACCCCGGCGCCCCCCACCTCCTCCGGCAGCCACTCCCCGGCCCCCGGAAGCGGCCTCCTGGGCGGTACGGGCGACCTGCTCAACCCCCCGACGGAGCCATCCGCCCCGGGCATCCACCCCCCACCGGTCCCGGACCTCCCCCAACCGGACATCACCCTCCCCCCGCTCCTCCCGGGCCTCCTCCCAGGCCTGGGCCTGAACGCGGAGGACGCCGACCAGTAGACGGCAGACGGCGGGGGCAGAACTGAAGAGAGTCGAGTAGGGAAAGAGAATTGTGTAAAGACTTTATATATCTGAGGTCGCCTGATCA
>NZ_JBSFTP010000098.1:0-25650 GCF_053591315.1 Streptomyces sp. NPDC003042 | reverse complement strand
GCTGACCGGGGCGGTGCGGCCGCACCGCCCCGCGAACCCCGGCCCGGGGCGCTGCGCCCCCGGACCCCGGCCGTGTGGATCCGTCGGCCGGGGCCCTGCCGGATGGCTGAGCCCCGGTCTGCCGCGCTGCTGGTTCCCCTGCCCGGTCGGCTGCGCGTCCGGGAGCCCTGCCCCGGGCAGCTGCGCCCACGGAGACCGGGGACGGCTGTCCGCCGGAGTCCTGCCCCGGGCGGTCGCGCCTGCGGGGCACGTTCCGGTGGGCTGTGCCCCGGGACCGCGGCCGAGGATCCCCTTGGTTCGGCCGCGCCGCGCAGACGCCGGCGGCGGCTGGGGTTCCGGACGTCTGCCTCCGGTGGCTACGCCGCGGAGACCTGGCGGGCGGCTGTGGGGTTCGGCCTCTGGCCGGTCCGCTGGCGGGGCAGGTCACGTCGGGGAAGGGTCCGCCGGGAGCGTGGGTGCGGGACAATGGGGGCATGCCTTCCGCACTGCCCGACGGTGAACCCATGCCCGAAGACGGCTCGCTGCCGTCGCACGCCCTGGCGGGTGCCGGGGACCGGCCGCTCGGGTTCTACCTGCACGTCCCGTACTGCGCCACGCGCTGCGGCTACTGCGACTTCAACACCTACACGGCCACCGAGCTGCGGGGTACCGGCGGCGTGCTCGCCTCCCGGGAGAACTACGCCGAAACCCTGATCGACGAGGTCCGCCTCGCGCGGAAGGTGCTCGGCGACGACCCGAGGGCCGTCCGCACCGTGTTCGTGGGCGGCGGCACCCCGACGCTGCTGCCCGCGGGGGACCTCGTACGGATGCTCGCGGCGATCCGGGACGAGTTCGGGCTGGACGAGGACGCGGAGATCACGACGGAGGCCAATCCGGAGTCCGTGAACCCCGAGTACCTGGCCACGCTGCGGGCCGGCGGCTTCAACCGGATCTCCTTCGGCATGCAGAGTGCCAAGCAGCACGTCCTGAAGGTGCTCGACCGCACGCACACGCCGGGGCGGCCCGAGGCGTGCGTCGCGGAGGCGCGGGCGGCCGGCTTCGAGCACGTCAACCTCGACCTGATCTACGGAACCCCGGGGGAGTCGGACGACGACTGGCGCGCCTCGCTGGACGCCGCGCTGGGGGCCGGGCCGGACCACGTCAGCGCGTACGCCCTGATCGTCGAGGAAGGCACGCAGCTGGCCCGGCGGATCCGGCGGGGCGAGGTCCCGATGACGGACGACGACGTTCACGCGGACCGGTACCTGATCGCCGACGCGGTCATGGCAGAGGCCGGGTACCACTGGTACGAGGTGTCGAACTGGGCCACCTCGGAGGCCGGGCGGTGCCTGCACAACGAGCTGTACTGGCGCGGCGCCGACTGGTGGGGAGCGGGGCCGGGCGCGCACTCGCACGTGGGCGGGGTGCGGTGGTGGAACGTGAAGCACCCCGGCGCGTACGCCGCCGCGCTGGCGGAGGGACGCTCTCCCGGGGCGGGCCGCGAACTCCTGTCGCAGGAGGACCGCAGGGTCGAGCGGATCCTGCTCGAGCTGCGGCTGGTGGACGGCGTGCCGCTGTCGTTGCTCGCGCCGAAGGGGCTGGCCGCGGCCGGGCGGGCGCTGGGGGACGGGCTGCTGGAAGCGGGCCCGTACGAGGCCGGGCGGGCCGTGCTGACCCTGCGGGGGCGGTTGCTGGCCGATGCGGTGGTCCGGGACCTGGTCGACTAGCCCGTGCGGGTCCGTGCGGGCCCGGCGTGGGTCCGGTGCGGCGCCGTTGCGGGGGGCTCTGCCCCCGGCCCCCGCGCCTCAAGCGCCGGCGTGGCCGGGTGAGGTCGTTACGTGGTCGATCAGGTGTTCCACGGCGCCCAGGAGGGTCGGTTCCAGGTCGCGGTACGACGTCACGCGCGACAGGATGTGCTGCCAGGCGGCGCCCGTGTTCTCCGGCCAGTCCAGGGCGCGGCAGATGCCCGTCTTCCAGTCCTGGCCGCGCGGGATCACCGGCCAGGCCGCGATGCCCAGGGCGGAGGGTTTCACCGCCTGCCAGACGTCCACGTACGGGTGGCCCACGATCAGGACGTCCGCCGAGGTCACCGAAGCCGCGATACGGGACTCCTTCGAGCCCGGCACCAGGTGGTCCACCAGGATGCCCAGGCGGGCGTCCGGGGCCGGGGCGAAGTCGGCCACGATGGCCGGGAGGTCGTCGATGCCCTCCAGGTACTCCACCACCACGCCCTCGATCCGCAGGTCGTCGCCCCAGACCCGCTCCACCAGCTCCGCGTCGTGGCGGCCCTCGACGTAGATCCGCCCCGCCCGGGCCACCCGCGCCCGCGCCCCCGGCACGGCGATCGAGCCCGAGGCGGTACGCAGGGCCGAGGTGGACGTACGCGCCGCGCGGACCAGCGTCACCACCGCGCCCTCCAGCAGGAACCCGCGCGGCTCCAGCGGGAACACCCGCCGCTTGCCGAAGCGGTCCTCCAACGTCACCGTGCCGGCCTCGCAGCCCACCACCGCGCCGCAGAAGTCCGTACCGGCCACCTCGACCACCAGCCCGGGATCCGCCGGCACCTCCGGTACGGCTTTGGCGCGCTTCCACTGCGGGGTCAGGTCGGGGGAGTACTCACGCATCCGGCCGACGATAGGAGAGCCGCCGGGATCACGCGTCCGACACGCCGAAACGGGCCGCCAGTGTGGCGCGTTGCGCACGGACGAAGTCGGCGGTGACCACCGCTCCGTGACCGGGCACGTACAGCGCGTCGTCCCCGCCCAGCGACAGCAGCCGGTCCAGCGCCGCCGGCCAGCGCCGCGGCACCGCGTCCGGGCCCGCCGACGGTTCGCCCGACTCCTCGACGAGGTCCCCGCAGAAGACCACCTCGCGCTCGCCGGGCACGAACACCGCCAGGTCGTACCGGGAGTGCCCGGGCCCCACGTTCGCCAGCAGCACCTGGACGCCGCCCAGCTCCAGCGTCCACTCGCCCGACACCAGGTGCTTCGGCGCCACCAGCAGGTCCGCCGCCTCGGCCGCCTCCGCGGCGGCCAGGCCGTGCCGTACGGCGTCCGCACGCAGCTCCTCGCGCCCGCCGGGAGCGGACAGCAGCCCGTCGAGCCCGACCGCCCCGTAGACCTCGGCGCCGGCGAAGGCGGATCCGCCCAGCACGTGGTCGAAATGTCCGTGGGTGAATGCGATATGGGTCACGCGGCGACCCGCCAGCCGCTCCGCCTCCGCCCGCACGCGCACGCCCTCCCGTACGGACGAACCCGGGTCGATCAGGAGGACGGACTCGTCCCCCACCACCAGTCCCACCGTGCAGTCCCACACCGGAAGACGGCTCCGTCCGGCCCGTCCGGTCAGCCGTTCCCAGCCCGCCTCTTCCCAACGCACGTCCATGCGGCGACGCTACCTTGACGGCCGCCCTTGCCCGGGGTGTACCGCCCGGCCGTACACTGACCGGGGGATCTCTGGCACTCGCCCGCGCAGAGTGCCAACGAAGCCCGAGTGAACGACCGACCGACGACCGACCTACCCGCATCCGGAGGTGTGTGCGCGATGCTCAGTGAACGCAGGCTCGAGGTGCTGCGCGCCATCGTCCAGGACTACGTGGGCACCGAGGAGCCGGTCGGCTCCAAGGCGCTCACCGAGCGGCACCGGCTCGGCGTCTCACCCGCCACCGTGCGCAACGACATGGCCGTGCTGGAGGAGGAGGGCTACATCGCCCAGCCCCACACCAGCGCCGGCCGGATCCCCACCGACAAGGGCTACCGCCTCTTCGTCGACAGGCTGGCGGGGGTCAAGCCGCTGTCGACGCCCGAGCGGCGGGCCATCCAGAACTTCCTCGACGGCGCCGTCGACCTCGACGACGTGGTCGGCCGTACGGTGCGGCTGCTCGCGCAGCTCACCCGGCAGGTCGCCGTCGTCCAGTACCCCTCGCTGACCCGCTCCACCGTCCGGCACGTCGAGCTGCTGTCGCTGGCCCCGGCCCGCCTGATGCTCGTACTGATCACGGACACCGGTCGGGTCGAGCAGCGGCTCGTCGACTGCCAGACCCCCTTCGGGGAGACCTCGCTGGCGGATCTGCGGGCGCGGCTCAACAGCCGGGTGGTCGGCCGTCGGTTCACCGATGTGCCGCCGCTCGTACAGGACCTTCCGGAGTCCTTCGAGACCGAGGACCGGGCGACGGTCACGGCCGTCCTCGCGACCCTTCTCGAAACGCTGGAGGAGGAGGCGGAGGAGCGGCTGGTGATCGGCGGCACCGCCAACCTCACTCGCTTCGGACATGATTTTCCCTTGACGATCAGGCCGGTGCTCGAAGCGCTGGAGGAGCACGTGGTGCTCCTCAAGCTGCTGGGCGAGGCCAGTGAGTCGGGGATGGCCGTACGGATCGGGCACGAGAACGCCTACGAGGGGCTCAACTCCACGTCCGTCGTCTCCGTCGGCTACGGTTCGGGCGGCGAAGCAGTCGCCAAACTCGGCGTGGTCGGACCGACCCGCATGGACTACCCCGGAACGATGGGAGCGGTACGCGCAGTGGCACGTTACGTCGGACAGATCCTGGCGGAGTCGTAAGTGGCCACGGACTACTACGCCGTACTCGGCGTGCGCCGCGACGCATCCCAGGATGAGATCAAGAAGGCATTCCGGCGGCTCGCCCGCGAGCTGCACCCGGATGTGAACCCCGATCCCAAGACGCAAGAGCGTTTCAAGGAGATCAACGCGGCGTACGAGGTGCTCTCGGACCCGCAGAAGAAGCAGGTCTTCGACCTCGGCGGCGACCCGCTGTCCTCCTCGGGCGGCGGCGGCGGTGGCGCGGGCGGCTTCGGGGCCGGCGGCTTCGGCAACTTCTCCGACATCATGGACGCCTTCTTCGGCCAGTCCTCGCAGCGCGGCCCGCGCTCGCGGACCCGCCGAGGCCAGGACGCCATGATCCGCCTGGACCTGGAGCTGGACGAGGCGGCCTTCGGGACGACCAAGGACCTCCAGGTCGACACGGCCATCGTCTGCACCACCTGCTCCGGTGAGGGCGCCGCTCCCGGCACCTCGGCGCAGACGTGTGACATGTGTCGCGGCCGCGGTGAGGTCTCGCAGGTCACCCGGTCCTTCCTGGGCCAGGTCATGACCTCGCGGCCCTGCCCGCAGTGCCAGGGCTTCGGCACCGTGGTCCCCACCCCGTGCCCCGAGTGCGCGGGCGACGGCCGGGTCCGCTCCCGCCGAAGCCTGACGGTCAAGATCCCCGCCGGTGTCGAGAACGGCACCCGGATCCAGCTCGCGGGCGAGGGCGAGGTCGGCCCCGGCGGCGGCCCCGCCGGCGACCTGTACGTGGAGATCCACGAGCTGCCGCACCCGACCTTCCAGCGGCGCGGCGACGACCTGCACTGCACGGTCACCATCCCGATGACGGCGGCGTCCCTGGGCACCAAGTGCCCGCTGGAGACGCTCGACGGCATGGAGGAGATCGACATCCGGCCCGGCACCCAGTCCGGCCAGTCCATCCCGCTGCACGGGCGCGGCGTCACGCACCTGCGCGGTGGCGGGCGCGGTGACCTCGTCGTCCACGTCGAGGTCACCACCCCGAGCAAGCTGGACGCCCAGCAGGAGGACCTGCTGCGCCAGCTGGCGAAGCTGCGCGGCGAGGAGCGGCCCCTGGGCCAGTTCGCGCCGGGCCAGCAGGGCCTGTTCAGCCGGCTGAAGGACGCGTTCAACGGCCGCTGACCGGCCCGCTGTACCGCGTAGGAGCCCGGTCCGGGGACGCCCCGGACCGGGCTCCTCGCTGTCGCGGGGCGCCCCGGGTAGCCGGCGCAGGGGCGGCGGGAAGGCGGCGGGAAGCGGACTATGCCAGGCGAATGCCGTGATTCGGTCCGGTGAGCGGGACATGGCACGATGCAGTCCATGTCCAGCGCACTGAACGGTCTCTACCAGTACCCGATCGTGCAGGCTCCCATGGCGGGCGGCGGCTCGTGTCCCCCGCTGGCCGCCGCCGTGTGCGAGGCGGGCGGGCTGGGCTTCCTGGCCGGCGGCTACAAGACCGCCGACGGCATGTACCAGGAGATCAAACGGACGCGCGGACTCACCCGGCGCCCCTTCGGCGTGAACCTCTTCATGCCGCAGACCGGTTACGTCGACCGCGCCGCGGTCGAGGCGTACCGGGGGCAGCTGGCCGGCGAGGCCGGCTGGTACGAGGTCTCGCTCGCCGAAGAGGACATCATCGGCACCAGCGACGACGGCTACGACGCGAAGCTCGCCATCCTCCTGGACGATCCCGTCGCGGCGGTCTCCTTCACCTTCGGCTGTCCCGCGCCCGAGGTGTTCACCCGCCTGCGCAAGGCCGGTACGTACGGCATCGTCACGGTGACCTCGGTCGACGAGGCCCGCGCCGCACAGGCGGCCGGCGCCGACGCCGTCTGCGTCCAGGGCGTCGAGGCGGGTGGCCACCAGGGCACCCACCGCGACGACGAGGAGACCGACGGTACGGCCGGCGTCGGCCTGCTCGCGCTGGTGGCGCAGGTACGCGAAGCCGTGGCCCTGCCGATCATCGCCACGGGCGGCCTGATGCGCGGCGCGCAGATCGCGGCGCTGCTCGCGGCGGGAGCGGAGGCGGCGCAGCTCGGAACGGCCTTCCTGCCCTGCCCGGAATCGGGCGCGCACCCGCTGCACAAGAAGGCCCTGACGGACCCGCTGTTCCCCCACACGGAACTCACGCGGGCCTTCTCCGGACGCCCCGCACGCGGGCTCGTCAACCGCTTCATGCGGGAACACGGACCGTACGCCCCGGCCGCCTACCCCCAGGTCCACCACCTGACCTCGGAGCTGCGCAGGGCGGCCGCCGCCGCCGGGGACCCGCAGGGCATGGCCCTGTGGGCCGGGCAGGGGCACCGGCTGGCGCGGGTGCTGCCGGCGGGGGAGCTGGTGGAGGTGCTGGCGGCCGAACTGGCCCAGGCGCAGAGTGCGTTGAAGGTGTTGCAGATGAGGAGAGCGTCATGACGGCCCCCGTGTTCGTGGTCGAAGAGGTCCCCGCGGGGCCGGAGTTCGTGCTGGACGGGCCCGAAGGCCGGCACGCGGTGTCGGTGAAGCGGCTGAACCCGGGCGAGGAAGTCGTCCTCACGGACGGCCGGGGCACCTGGGCGCAGGCCGTCGTGAAGGCGGCCGAGGGCAAGGACCGGCTGGTCGTCTCCGTCTCCGAGGTGGCGCGGGAGGAGGAGCCGGCCGTCAGGATCACTGTGGTGCAGGCACTGCCCAAGGGCGACCGGGGCGAGGTGGCGGTCGAGACGATGACCGAGACCGGGGTCGACGCGATCGTGCCGTGGCAGGCCTCGCGCTGCATCACGCAGTGGCGCGGCGAGCGCGGCGCCAAGTCCCTCGCCAAGTGGCGGGCCACGGCGCGCGAGTCGGGCAAGCAGTCCCGCCGGGTCCGGTTCCCGGAGGTCACCGAGGCCCTGTCCACGAAGCAGGTCGCCGCTCTGCTGGCCGACGCCGACCTGGCGATGGTGCTCCACGAGGACCGCGACGCGGCGTCCGAGGCCCTGGCCACGGCCGAACTCCCGGCGGCGGGCTCCGTGGTGCTGGTGGTCGGCCCCGAGGGCGGGGTCTCCCCGGAGGAACTGGCCGCCTTCGCGGCGGTCGGCGCCCGCCCGTACCGGCTCGGCCGCACGGTCCTGCGTACCTCCACCGCGGGCACGGCCGCGACGGCGGTCCTGCTGGCCCGCACGGGGCGCTGGTCCTAGCAGGCCTCCCGTGTTCCGGTGTCCTGAGGGCGCGGGGCGCGGGGGCGCCGGGGCGGGCCGATACGATGCGCGGAGCGATCACGATCACCGATCGGTGATCGCCGATCACCGATCACCGGATCAACGTCACGGGAGGCGCAGCCATGGCCGGGGAACCGCAGGCGGACTGCCTGTTCTGCAAGATCGTCGCCGGGAGCGTTCCGGCCGACGTGGTCCACGAGACCGAGACGACCGTCGCCTTCCGGGACATCAACCCGCAGGCGCCCACCCACGTCCTCGTCATCCCCAAGGTCCACTACTCCGACGCCGGCACCCTGGCCGCCGCCGAGCCGGCCGTCGCCGCCGATCTGCTGCGCGCGGGCGCCGCGATCGCCGCGCAGGAGAAGATCGACGACCACGGCTACCGGATCGTCTTCAACACCGGCAGCGGCGCCGGCCAGACCGTCTTCCACACCCACGCGCACGTCCTCGGCGGCCGTGGCCTCCAGTGGCCCCCCGGATAACCCGTGTCCGTACGCGAGTTCGTGGTGCTGGGCACCGCCAGCCAGGTGCCCACCCGGCACCGCAACCACAACGGCTACCTGCTGCGCTGGGACGGCGAGGGCATCCTCTTCGACCCGGGCGAGGGCACGCAGCGGCAGATGCTGCGCGCCGGAGTCGCCGCGCACGACATCAACCGGATCTGCGTCACCCACTTCCACGGTGACCACAGCCTCGGTCTCGCCGGAGTGATCCAGCGGATCAACCTCGACCAGGTCCCGCACCCCGTCACCGCGCACTACCCGGCCTCGGGGCAGAAGTTCTTCGACCGGCTCCGGTACGCCACCGCCTACCGGGAGACCGTACGGCTCCGGGAGGAGCCGGTCGTGGAGGACGGGACGCTGGCGCACGGGCCCCCGTACGCCCTGGAGGCCGTGCGGCTCTCGCACCCCGTGGAGTCCTTCGGCTACCGGCTGACCGAGCCCGACGGGCGCCGGATGGTGCCGGGACTGCTCGCGCGGTACGGGATCCAGGGGCCGGACGTCGGGCGGATCCAGCGCGAGGGGCGCCTCGGCGAGGTCACCCTCGACGACGTCAGCGAACACCGGGCCGGGCAGCGGTTCGCCTTCGTCATGGACACCCGGCTCTGCCCCGGCGTGGACGCGCTCGCCGCGGGATGCGACCTGCTGGTGATCGAGTCGACGTTCCTCGACGAGGACGCGGGGCTGGCCGCCGACCACGGACACCTG
The DNA here is from genome assembly GCF_053591315.1 of Streptomyces sp. NPDC003042. NCBI lineage: Bacteria > Bacillati > Actinomycetota > Actinomycetes > Kitasatosporales > Streptomycetaceae > Streptomyces > Streptomyces sp. NPDC003042. The sequence goes on along the minus strand of NZ_JBSFTP010000098.1, from coordinate 16,730 downwards.
ACCGCCGGCCAGGCGGCGCGGGCGGCGCGGGACGCCGGCGTACGGCACCTCGTACTGACCCACTTCTCGCAGCGGTACACGGACCCGTCCGAGTTCGAACGCCAGGCGCGGGCGGCGGGCTTCGAGGGCGAGCTGACGATCGCCGCGGACCTCGTACGGGTTCCCGTGCCGAAGCGGGTCTAGTCCCGCCCCCGGGGACCCCCTCGCGGCGTCGGCCGGCCGCCCCCGAGGCCGCAGGGTCCGGAGGCGAGCGTCCGGCCGGAGAGGTGCGTCACACTGGGTTTCAGCCCTGCCGGACAAGGGCAAGGCTGTCTGCTTTCCATCGACAACCCGCAAGCAGAAACGACACTTCGAGAACTCGAACCGCATCGGCGTCAAACGGGGAGTAGACCGTGACCAGTCGGGACAGCCGCACCAGCCGCTCGGGAAAACTGGACCCGCTGGGTCCGCTGCGCGACCCCCAGGAACCGGGCTGCGACGTCTTCCTGACCGGCACGGTCTTCCTCGACATCATCTTCACCGGCCTCGACTCGGCCCCCGTGCGCGGTACGGAGTCCTGGGCGCGCGGCATGGGCTCCAGCCCCGGCGGCGTGGCCAACATGGCCACCGCGCTGTCCCGGCTCGGCCTGCGCACCTCGCTGGCCGCGGCGTTCGGCGACGACCACTACGGCGAATACTGCTGGGACGCCCTCGAACAGGGCGAGGGCATCGACCTGTCGATGTCACGGACCGTCCCCGGCTGGCACAGCCCCGTCACCGTCTCGATGGCCTACGAGGGCGAGCGCACGATGGTCTCCCACGGCCACGAGGCGCCGCCCCCCTCGGGCCCCGGGCCCTTCCCGAGCTGCCCCGCGAAGGCACGGGCGGCCGTGGCCTCGCTCGACGCCGACCGGTGCGAGGGCTGGATCGCGGAGGCGGCCCGCCGGGGCTCGCGGATCTTCGCGGACGTGGGCTGGGACGACACCGGGCGCTGGGACCTGGGCGCCCTGGCCGACCTGGAGCACTGCGAGGCCTTCCTGCCCAACGCGGGCGAGGCGATGCGCTACACCCGCACCGACTGTCCGCGGGCGGCGGCCCGGGCGCTGGCCGACCGGGTGCCCGTCGCGGTGGTGACCATGGGCGCGGAGGGCTCGTACGCGGTGGACAGCCGCACGGGGGAGACGGCGCACGTCCCCGGGATCACCGTGGACGCGCTGGACCCGACGGGGGCCGGGGACGTCTACGTGGCGGGCTTCGTCACCGGCACCCTGGCCGGGTGGCCGCTGGAGCACCGGCTCGCCTTCGCGGGTCTGACCGCCGCCCTGTCGGTCCAGGAGTTCGGCGGCTCCCTCTCCGCGCCGGGCTGGCCCGAGGTGGCCCACTGGTGGCGCGCCGCCCCGGACGCCCTGCGGGCCCGCTACGGCTTCCTGGACGCCCTCCTCCCGCCGAGCGCGGCCCTCTCGGCGCGCCGCCGCGCGGTCCCGACCATCGGCTTCCGCCACCCGGTGTAGGCGGCTGCGAACGGATCGCGGCCGGGCCGGAAAACCCCTCGGGGAAGCGGCTGCCTGGACGTACCCTTGGTACTCCGGAGGCCGACGATCGGCGCGGCCCCTCAGTGGGAGGTATGCGCAGGCCACAGTGCCGGCCCATGACTCAGACACCGACAGCCCACAGCCCCGTGCCCGGGCAGACGCGAGCCCACTTCACCGTTCCGGCCACGCACCCGATGGTGACCGTGCTCGGCTCGGGTGATGCCCTGCTGCGTGTGATCGAAAAGGCCTTCCCGAACGCCGACATCCATGTTCGGGGCAACCAGGTCAGCGCGATCGGAGAGGCGACGGAAGTCGCGATGATCGAGCGCCTGTTCGACGAGATGATGCTCGTGCTCCGCACCGGGCAGCCGATGACGGAGGACGCAGTGGAACGTTCGATCGCCATGCTCAAGGCGAGCGGCACGGACAGCGGCGGCAACGCCAACGGCAACGGCCTGGGGGAGACCCCCGCCGAGGTGCTCACGCAGAACATCCTCTCCAACCGCGGCCGCACCATCCGCCCCAAGACCCTCAACCAGAAGCGGTACGTCGACGCGATCGACAAGAACACGATCGTCTTCGGCATCGGCCCCGCCGGTACCGGCAAGACCTACCTCGCCATGGCCAAGGCGGTCCAGGCCCTGCAGTCCAAGCAGGTCAGCCGGATCATCCTGACCCGCCCGGCGGTCGAGGCGGGAGAGCGCCTCGGCTTCCTCCCGGGCACCCTCTTCGACAAGATCGACCCGTACCTGCGCCCGCTCTACGACGCCCTGCACGACATGATCGACCCGGACTCGATCCCCCGCCTGATGGCGGCCGGGACCATCGAGGTGGCGCCGCTGGCGTACATGAGGGGCCGGACCCTCAATGAGGCGTTTGTCGTGCTCGACGAGGCGCAGAACACCAGTCCCGAGCAGATGAAGATGTTCCTGACCCGCCTCGGCTTCAACTCGAAGATCGTCGTCACCGGCGACGTCACGCAGGTCGACCTGCTGCCGGGTGGCACCAAGAGCGGTCTGCGCCAGGTCCAGTCGATCCTCGAAGGGGTGCCCGACGTGCACTTCTCGCGGCTCACGTCGGAGGATGTCGTCCGGCACAAGCTGGTCGGCCGTATCGTCGACGCGTACGAGAAGTACGACCACGGCCAGCAGGGCCGCACCGGCCAACACGGGAAGTAGAACTCAGCGCACCATGTCGATCGACGTCAACAACGAGTCCGGAACCGAGGTCGACGAGCAGGCGATCCTCGACATCGCCCGCTATGCGCTCACCCGGATGCGGATCCACCCGCTCTCCGAGCTCTCCGTCATCGTCATCGACGAGGACGCCATGGAGCAGCTCCACATCCAGTGGATGGACCTGCCCGGACCCACCGACGTCATGTCCTTCCCGATGGACGAACTCCGTCCGCCGACCAAGGACGACGAGGAGCCCCCGCAGGGGCTCCTCGGCGACATCGTGCTCTGCCCCGAGGTCGCGAAGCGGCAGGGCGAGGAAGCCGCGACGCAGCACTCCATGGACGAGGAGCTCCAGCTCCTGACCGTCCACGGGGTGCTGCACCTGCTCGGGTACGACCACGAGGAGCCGGACGAGAAGGCCGAGATGTTCGGCCTCCAGGCGGCCATCGTGGACGGCTGGCGCGGTGAGCGCGGCATGACCGGCCCGTCGCCGGCACCCACCGTTTCGTGAACGCCGCCACGCTCATCACCGGGGCCGTGCTGCTGGTGGTGGTGGCCTGGTTCGCGGCGTGTGCCGAGTCCGGGATCGCCCGCATCTCCAGTTTCCGCGCGGACCAGGCCGTACGCGAGGGCCGGCGCGGCAGCGACAAGCTGGCGCAGGTCGCGGCCGATCCCACCCGCTACGTCAACGTGGCCCTGCTCGTCCGGGTGACTTGCGAGATGGCGGCGGGCGTGCTCGTCACGTACGTCTGCCTCGACGAGTTCGGCGACAACTGGACCGCGCTGCTCGTGGCCATCGCCGTGATGGTGCTCGTCTCCTTTGTCGCCGTCGGCGTGTCCCCGCGTACGATCGGCCGCCAGCACCCGCTGAACACGGCGACGGCGGCCGCGTACGTCCTCGTACCCCTGGCGCGGATCATGGGACCGATCCCGCAGCTGCTGATCCTCATCGGCAACGCGCTCACCCCCGGGAAGGGTTTCCGGAAGGGTCCCTTCGCGTCCGAGGCCGAGCTGCGCGCGATGGTGGACCTCGCGGAGCGGGAATCGCTGATCGAGGACGACGAGCGCCGGATGGTGCACCAGGTCTTCGAACTCGGCGACACGCTGGTGCGCGAGGTGATGGTGCCGCGCACCGACCTGATCTGCATCGAGCGGTACAAGACCGTCCGCCAGGCGACGACGCTCGCGCTGCGGTCGGGGTTCTCGCGGATCCCGGTCACCGGGGAGAACGAGGACGACATCGTCGGGATCGTCTACCTGAAGGACCTCGTCCGCAAGACGCACATCAGCCGGGAGGCGGAGTCCGACCTGGTCACGACGGCGATGCGGCCGGCGGTCTTCGTGCCCGACACCAAGAACGCCGGGGACCTGCTGCGCGAGATGCAGTCGGTACGCAACCACGTCGCCGTCGTCATCGACGAGTACGGCGGCACGGCGGGCATCGTCACGATCGAGGACATCCTGGAGGAGATCGTCGGCGAGATCACCGACGAGTACGACCGCGAACTGCCGCCGGTCGAGGAGCTGGCCGGTGACCGCTACCGGGTCACGGCGCGGCTCGACATCACCGACCTCGGCGAGCTGTTCGGGGTCGAGGCCTTCGACGACGAGGACGTGGAGACGGTCGGCGGCCTGCTGGCGAAGGCGCTGGGCCGGGTGCCGATCGCGGGCGCCTCGGCGGTGGTGGACCTGCCGGACGGGCGTCCGCTGCGGCTGACGGCCGAGTCCCCGGCGGGGCGTCGGAACAAGATCGTGACGGTGCTGGTGGAGCCGGTCGCCGCGTTGGCGGCGGGCGAGGGCGAGGAGGGGGAGTGACCCCGGCGCAGCTGCGGGCGTTCTGCCTGGGCTTCAACGAGGCGGTGGAGGAGTTCCCGTTCGGCCCGCAGAACCCGGTGTTCAAGGTGCTGGGGAAGATCTTCGCCATCATGCTGGCCGGGCAGCCGCTCAAGGTCAACCTCAAGTGCGAGCCGGAGCTGGCGGTGCGGCTGCGGGAGGCGCACGAGGCGATCGAGGCGGGCTATCACATGAGCAAGCGGCACTGGAACACGGTGACCGTGGGCGGGCTGCCGGACAAGATGGTCCGGGAGTTGGTGGAGGACTCGTACGACCTGGTGGTGGCGGGGCTGCCCAGGGCGGAGCGGCTGCGGCTCGACCGGCCGTAGAGCGGCGAGCGGCGCGGCGGAGCGGCGCGGCACAGCGGGAAGATCCGGAGGTTACGATTCCGTCTGATCTTCAGATGGTGGGATTTCCTTACCTTACGCTTAGGTCGCTTCTGCCGAGCAAGATCCCACTGGAGTCCCCGTGCGCCACCGCTATGCCCGCTTCACCGCCGCCGCGGCCCTCTCGGCCTCTTCCTTGCTGCTGGTCAGCGCCTGCATACCGGACACCGGGAAGAAGGCGGACGGCAAGCCCGCGGAGGTCAAGCCGTCCGAGGCGAAGACGCCCGCGGAGCCGAAGCCGCTGACGCCGGCCGAGGCCAAGACGGTGCTGGTCAAGGAGACCGACCTGACCGCCGGCTGGAAGCTCCAGGCCATGACCGTCATCGACGGCGGTGACGCGTCGCAGTACAGCTACAGCAAGGCCGACAAGCCCGAGTGCCAGAGGCTCGTGGACTACATCAACACCGGTCGTCTGCTGAGCGACTACAAGGTCTCCGAGCAGGTCGTCTTCTACGACCGCTCCGAGAAGAGCGTCATGGCGCAGGACGTGAGCGGCTACGAGCGGCCCGCCGAGGTCGAGAGCGCCGTCAAGGCCCTCGCCGACGCGGTCAAGGCGTGCGGCTCCTTCAAGGTCAGCGTCGACGGCAAGCCGGGCGCGGGCAAGGCCGAGGCCCTCCAGATCCCCGCGCTCGGGGAGCAGTCCAACGGTCTGCGCGTGCGGTTCACCCAGGGCTCCAACGCCTACGACTACGACGTCGCGACCGTCCGCGTCGGCGCCAACATCACCACGTACTACAACAACTGGGGCGACGGCGGCGAGCGCGGCGAGAAGGCGTTCGACCAGGCCATCCGCAAGGCGGCCGAGAACCTCAAGACCGCTACCGCCGCCGCGGCCAAGTAGCGCACCGCCGCAGGGGAGCGAGGCCGGGGCCGGGGCCGGGGGTCTGGGTCGGCGGGGCGTCTCGGCGGGGTCGTTGCACGGCCCGGCCGGGGTGCTCCCTATGCTTTCGCTCATGACCGAGAGCACCGGGATCGACCCCGAGGACAGCAAGATCATCACGCTGGCGCGCAGCGCCCGGGCCCGTAACGGGGTACCCGAGGGGGCGGCGGTGCGGGACGAGACCGGCCGTACGTATGTCGCCGGGACGGTGGAGCTGGACTCCCTGAAGCTGAGCGCGCTGCAGACGGCGGTCGCGATGGCCGTGGCGAGCGGGGCCGAGTCCCTGGAGGCCGCCGCCGTCGTCAGCGCGGCCGATGCGCCGGCCGACGCCGATCGGGCGGCCGTCCGGGACCTCGGCGGGCCGGACACGCCGGTCCTCCTGGCCGCGCCGGACGGCACCCTCAAGTCCACGACCCGAGCTGGTTCCTGACCCCTGGCCCGGTCGGGCGGGTGCGGGACGCCGCCCCGGACCCCGCGCCTCAACCCCCCCGGACTCCGTCCAGGGATACCCCTGGCGGGGCTGGGTGGAGTGGGGCTGGGGTGGTGGGGGCCGGGGGCGGCTGGGCTGTGCCGGTGGCGACACACCGGGGGCATGGCTCGGACGACGCCCGCGCGCCGTGATCCTGACTACATTCGGGACATGAGCAAGCGCATCCTGCTGGTTCTGACCAGCCACGATCAGCTCGGGGACACCGGCCGCAAGACCGGCTACTACGTTCCCGAGGCCGCGCATCCCTGGAAGGCGCTCATGGATGCCGGCCACAGCGTCGACATCGCCACCGTCCAGGGCGGCTGGCCGCCCATCGACACCGTCGACAAGGACGACCCCGTGCAGCGGGAGTTCCTCAAGACGTGCGCGGCCCAGCTGGTGGACGCTCCCGCGATCGACGCGGTCGACTCCTCCGCCTACGACGGCATCTTCTTCGCCGGCGGGCACGGACCCATGTTCGACCTTCCCGACAACGGTCCCTCGGCGGCAGCCGCGCGCGAGATCTACGAACGCGGGGGCGTCGTCGCAGCCGTGTGCCACGGCCCGGCCGCACTGGTCAACGTCACCCTGTCCGACGGCTCCTACCTGGTCGCCGGCAAGAACGTCTCCGCCTTCACCAACGACGAAGAGGCCGCCGTCGGGTTGACCGAGGTGGTTCCCTTCCTCCTCGAGGACAAGCTCGTCGAGCGCGGCGCCAACCACACGGCCGTGGCGAACTGGGAGCCGTACACCGTTGTGGACGAAAGGCTGGTCACCGGCCAGAATCCGGCCAGCGCCGCCGGTACGGGCCAGGCCATGGCCGACCTGCTCGGCTGACGGGCCTCATTGCGGGGATCGGTGGATGACACAGGCCGCCCGCCGCGTACCGGACCAGGTCGTACGAGCCGAAGGTGTCCCTGCCCAGGCCGCCCAGGAAGGCCACCAGTGCCGCGCCCACCTGGTGGGAGCCGGAGGCCGCCGTGCCGACCACGTCGAACAGGCCGGCGTCGGGCAGCGGCCGTACTGCTGTCTCGCCACCGCGCCCGGCCTGCTCCGCCGGGAGCTCACCGGACTGACCGCCGAGCCGCCGGCGGGCGGGCGCGTCCCGTTCAGCGGCCCCTTGCCGGCCCTGCCCGAACTGGAATGGACCCGCCTGACGGTGAGCGCGGAGGGCGGCGGAACCGCTGCTCAGGGGTGCCGCCGGCCATGCCGGGCACCCCCGGCTCACGGCCTCTGCGGCCCTGGCTCCGGCCCTCGCGGCCACGGGCTGGTCGGCGCTGGGGGTCGCATCGGGGAGAATGGCCCGTATGAGCGATCGTTCCCCCGAGCCCACCGCCCCGCACCGCGCGGGCTTCGCATGTTTCGTCGGCCGTCCCAACGCGGGCAAGTCGACCCTGACCAACGCGCTCGTGGGCACCAAGGTCGCGATCACCTCCAACCGGCCGCAGACCACCCGCCACACCGTTCGCGGCATCGTGCACCGCCCCGACGCGCAGCTCGTGCTGGTCGACACGCCCGGTCTGCACAAGCCGCGCACCCTGCTCGGCGAGCGCCTGAACGACGTCGTACGGACCACCTGGGCCGAGGTCGACGTCATCGGCTTCTGCCTGCCGGCCGACCAGAAGCTCGGCCCCGGCGACAAGTTCATCGCCAAGGAACTCGCGGGGATCAAGAAGACCCCCAAGATCGCCATCGTGACGAAGACCGACCTGGTCGAGTCCAAGGCCCTGGCCGAACAGCTCCTCGCCATCCACCAGCTCAGCGCGGAGCTCGGCTTCGAGTGGGCCGAGATCATCCCCGTCTCGGCGGTCGAGGGCACTCAGGTCCAGCTGCTGGCCGACCTGATCGCACCGCTGCTGCCCGAGAGCCCGCCCCTGTACCCGGAGGGCGACCTCACCGACGAGCCCGAGATGGTGATGGTCGCGGAGCTGATCCGCGAGGCCGCGCTGGAAGGCGTACGCGACGAGCTGCCGCACTCCATCGCCGTGGTCGTGGAGGAGATGATCCCCCGGGAGAACCGCCCCGCCGACCGGCCGCTGCTGGACATCCACGCCAACGTCTACATCGAGCGTCCGAGCCAGAAGGGCATCATCATCGGCCCGAAGGGCTCACGCCTGAAGGAGGTCGGCATGAAGTCGCGCAAGCACATCGAGGCGCTGCTCGGCACGCCGGTCTTCCTCGACCTGCACGTGAAGGTCGCCAAGGACTGGCAGCGCGACCCCAAGCAGCTCCGCAAGCTGGGCTTCTAGCCCTCGGACGCGGGGCGGGCCGTCCGGCGCGTCAGCGCAGGCGCCGTACCTTCACCGTGTTGTCCACCCGGGTCCCGGGCCGGCCGTCAGGCCGGTCCTGGACCCGTTCGTGTTCCTCGGCCCGCAGTACCTCCCAGGCGCCCTCCGGCAGCTCCAGCTGGGCGATGACCTCGTCCGGGGTCGGGAAGTGCACCTCCGGGTGCGGGTTGTCCTGCCAGTCGGCCCAGCCCGCGTGACCGACCACCAGCAGCACTCCGCCGGGGGCCACGGCCGCGGCCGCCCTGCGCAGGATCCGCTCGCGCGGGAACTCCCCGAGGCTGTGCAGGAAGCACGCCGAGACCAGGTCGAACTCCCCGGCGGGGAAGGACTCCGCCAAGTCGTGCCGCTCCCACTCCACCCGGTCGGCGACCCCCGCGTCGGCCGCGTGCTCGGCCGCCCGCTTCAGGGCGACGCCGGAGATGTCGCTGCCGGTGACCCGCCAGCCGCCCAGGGCGAGCCAGACGGCGTCGCCGCCCTCGCCGCAGCCCAGGTCCAGGGCGCGGCCGGGGGTCAGGCCGGTGACTTCGCGGACGAGGGCGGCGTTGGCCTCGCCGCTCCAGATCCGCTCGCTCTCGCGGTAGCGGCCGTCCCAGTACTCCTCGCCCGCGACGACGTCCTGCCGGGTCTCGTGGGTGTGCTGGTGGTCGGGCACCATGGCCTCCTGAGTACGTGCGTGTACGTGCGTGTACGTGTGTACGGACACCGCTGATGCTCCGCCTACCCCGGCACGCCACGCAAACATCGTTGCCGTTCCGGCAAACCCGTACCGCCTACGCCTCCGGCGGCTCCGCGATCAGGGCCGTGCCCACCCGGCGGAAACCCGCGCGGGCGTAGATCCGGGCCACGTCCTCGTCACCGGCCGACAGGAACACCGTCCGGACGCCGCGTGCCCGGGCCTGCGCGACCAGGGCCGCCGTCACCCCGAGGGCCAGGCCCTGGCGCCGGGCGGACGGCAGCGTGCCGACGCCCACGACCTCGGCGACCTCGCCGACGGGGTTGTACTGGCCCGAGCAGAGCACCGTCCCGTCGCGTACGGCCGCCGCCATGCCCGTACGCCCGTCCGCGAGCATCCCCGACACCCGGGCCCGGCGGGCCTCCACCTCCGGATCCGCCAGCGCCACCGCCAGCTCCGCGGGTCCCGCCTCGCCCAGCGCGGTCCCCGGAGCGGCGAAGGCCAGCATCGGCACCGTCACGGCGGCGCTGAGCAGCGGATCGTCCGCAGCGAGGTCCCGTACCTCCGGATGGGGCGCGAGCGGCTCCGCTTCCGCGTCCAGCACCATCAGCGGGTGTGCGTGGACCTCAAGGCCCGCCGCCTCCACCGCGGCCCGCAGCGCGGGGCTGGTCTCCGCCACCCACTCGAAGGCCTCCGGCACGTCCAGCTCCCGCTGCCGCGCCCGTACCCGCTCCACGTCGGCGGGCGTCGCCCGCGGACCTCCGAGCGCGGGCCGCGCGTAGTACGGCCAGCCCGCGCCCTCCTGTACGAACAGGGTCAGCGGCCCGAAGGACTCGCCGCGGGCACCGCCCCGGCGCGGGACGGTGTCGTAGTACTGCTCCAGGGCGGCCAAGATCGTTGTGGTCATCCGGCCATCCAAGCAAAGCCGCCCCGACCGGGCACTCCCTTTCAGGCTCCTTCCTTCAACACCCGGGAGATCAGATGGCGCTGCGCGTCCGACAGGTGCGGGTCCTGGCAGGACACCGTCCGGCCGTCGACCGTGATGCGGTACGAGAACCCGTCCCGCACCGCGCTCGGGCCGGGAACGGGCGGCGCGGGCCGCAGGGCCAGCAGCGCCAGCGCGCACCACTCCTCCTCGTCGGCCAGGCCCGAGGTGTCCACCTCCGCCCTGCGCTCGATTCCCGCGAAGCCGCCCGTCCGCACCACTTGAATCCGCATGCCGGGTTTCTACCCCAGCCCGACCGCCGACCACGCCTTCTGGAGCGCCTGGTGCTCGGCGCCGCCGTCCCCGTAGCGCGCGACCGCCGCGGCCACCGACAGCCGGGCGAACTCCGCGAAGTCCGCCTTCGTGCCCAGCTCCCCGCCGGTCAGCGTGTCGTACCAGATCTGCCCGGCCCGCTCCCAGGCCTTGCCGCCCAGCTCCGTCGCCACGATGTAGAAGGCGTGGTTGGGGATCCCCGAATTGATGTGGACCCCGCCGTTGTCACGCGAGGTCGTGACGTAGTCGTCCATCGTCGCCGGCTGCGGGTCCTTGCCGAGCTCGTCGTCGTCGTACGCGGTCCCGGGCGCCTTCATGGAGCGCAGCGCGACCCCGGTGACGTTGGGACCCAGCAGCCCGGCACCGATCAGCCAGTCCGCCTGGTCGGCGCTCTGCCCGAGGGAGTACTGCTTGATCAGTGATCCGAACACGTCCGACATGGACTCGTTGAGCGCACCGGACTGGCCGTGGTAGTCCAGGTTGGCCGTGTACTGGGTGACGCCGTGGGCCAGCTCGTGCCCGATGACGTCCACGGCCACGGTGAAGTCGAGGAACAGGTCCCCGTCGCCGTCGCCGAAGACCATCTGCTGCCCGTCCCAGAAGGCGTTGTTGTAGTCCTCGCCGTAATGCACGGTCGCGTCCAGCGGCAGTCCGGAGCCGTCGATCGAGCGCCGCCCGAAGCCCTTGAGGAACAGCTCGTACGTCGCCCCGAGGCCGGCGTAGGCGCGGTTGACGGTGGCGTCCCGGCCCGCCTCGTCTCCTTCCCCGCGGACCTTCTTCCCGGGCAGCCGGGTGCGGTGCTGGGCGTCGTAGACCGTCCGGTCGGGCCCGTCGGGGCCGGGCAGGTCCGCCACCGTGGGGGCGATGCCGCGGACGGTGCTGATCCGGCGCCGGGTGCGCAGGAGGGAGTCGCGTTCGAGGGTCCGCTGGGCGGCGTCGGCGCGCCGGGTGTCCGCGGACCGGGCGGCCTTGTCGAGGAGGTGCGGGGGCACGACGGTGCAGAAGACGGGATGAAGGTCGGTGTGGGAGGCATCCATGTCCGGCAATGTGGCACTACGTGATGCCGGTGTCACTAGCCGCGACCATGATTCATTCGCCCGTCTGAAAGTGGTGCCCCTGAGTTGACGGATCGACCGGACCTCAGTGGGCGAACGTGGCGTAGCTCACAAAGGGTGCAAATCGGACAGGCCGGTCTTGCATACTGAAACAGGTCCTCGCATTACGGCGCGGCTCGGTTAGGCTCGGCCCATCATGCGTTTCGGGCTGCTTCTCCTTAGCTGCCGCGGCGAGGGTCTGTAGTCGTAGGCCGACCCCCTCCCCGCGGAGTTTGGTGTTGCGGATTTACGACCGCCGTCGGCCGTCCCAGCGAACTACACGCGGACACGCGAGGAGCCCAGCGTCATGAGTCAGCACACTTTCGTCGGTCGCCCCACGCCCATCACGAACGCGACCCACACCCAGCAGCCCTCCGGGATGCCGGTCCACAAGTACGGCTTCTACGAGCAGGTGGACATCCCGGACCGCACCTGGCCGGACGCCCGTGTCACCACGGCTCCCCGCTGGCTCTCCACCGACCTGCGCGACGGCAACCAGTCGCTGATCGACCCCATGACCCCCGCCCGCAAGCGCGAGATGTTCGACCTGCTGGTGCGCATGGGCTACAAGGAGATCGAGGTCGGCTTCCCGTCCTCCGGTGAGACCGACTTCAACTTCGTGCGCTCCATCATCGAAGAGGGCGCGATCCCGGACGACGTCACCATCTCCGTACTGACCCAGGCCCGCGAGGACCTGATCGAGCGGACCGTGGAGTCCCTGGTCGGCGCCAAGCGCGCCACCGTGCACCTGTACAACGCGACCGCCCCGACCTTCCGCCGCGTGGTCTTCCGCGGCTCCAAGGACGACATCAAGCGGATCGCCGTCGACGGCACCCGCCTGGTCATGGAGTACGCGGAGAAGCTGCTGGGCCCCGAGACCGTCTTCGGCTACCAGTACAGCCCGGAGATCTTCACCGACACCGAGCTGGACTTCGCCCTGGAGGTCTGCGAGGCCGTCTGCGACGTCTGGCAGCCGGGCGAGGGCCGCGAGATCATCCTGAACCTGCCCGCCACCGTGGAGCGTTCGACGCCCTCCACCCACGCGGACCGCTTCGAGTGGATGGCCCGCAACCTGACCCGCCGCGAGCACATCTGCATCTCCGTGCACCCGCACAACGACCGCGGCACCGCCGTGGCGGCCGCCGAGCTGGCCCTGATGGCCGGCGCCGACCGCATCGAGGGCTGCCTGTTCGGGCAGGGCGAGCGCACCGGCAACGTCGACCTGATCACGCTGGGCATGAACCTGTTCTCGCAGGGCATCGACCCGCAGATCGACTTCTCCCAGATCGACGAGATCCGCCGCACCAGCGAGTACTGCAACCAGATGGAAGTCCACCCGCGCCACCCCTACGCGGGCGACCTGGTCTACACCGCCTTCTCCGGCTCCCACCAGGACGCCATCAAGAAGGGCTTCGACGCCATGGAGGCCGACGCGGCCGCCGCCGGCAAGACGGTCGACGACATCGAGTGGGCGGTCCCGTACCTGCCCATCGACCCGAAGGACGTCGGCCGCTCCTACGAGGCGGTCATCCGGGTCAACTCGCAGTCCGGCAAGGGCGGTATCGCGTACGTCCTGAAGAACGACCACAAGCTGGACCTGCCGCGCCGCATGCAGATCGAGTTCTCGCGGATCATCCAGGCCAAGACCGACGCCGAGGGCGGCGAGGTCACGCCGGGCGCGATCTGGTCCGTCTTCCAGGACGAGTACCTGCCGAACCCCGAGAATCCGTGGGGGCGGATCCAGCTGCGCTCCGGGCAGACCACCACCGACAAGGACGGTACGGACACCCTGACCGTCGAGGCGGTCGTGGACGGCGTGGAGACCGTACTGAACGGCACCGGCAACGGTCCGATCTCGGCCTTCTTCGACGCGCTGGCCGCCATCGGCATCGACGCCCGCCTGCTGGACTACACCGAGCACACGATGAGCGAGGGCGCCTCCGCCGTCGCCGCCTCGTACATCGAGTGCGCGATCGACGGCCGCGTCCTGTGGGGCATCGGCATCGACGCCAACACCACCCGCGCCTCCCTGAAGGCGGTCATCTCCGCCGTCAACCGCGCGGGCCGCTGAACATCCCGAAACGGCAGCCCCGTCGCCTCCGCGAGGAGGGACGGGGTTCCGCCGCTTCCGGGCAGGTGGCGGGGCGGGTCCCACCCTCCGGGGCGGGGGCGCGGATCAGCCAACTCCGCCCCCGCCGCGAGGTTGTCCTGTCACAGAGCTGACGCATCCTCATCGATGTGGCTAACATCACGCCAACCCGGCGATGTTGCCGGAAGGTTACGGAGGTGCGACGTGCTGCCAGTTCGGGGTGGGGACGGCCGGAAGCTGACGGTCTGGGGCATCCGCACCACCTGGAGCACCGTGGGCGACGGGGAGTTCTTCTGCCCCGGCTGCGGCGGTGACCGCAACTACCGCCGGCGCACGGGGCGCCGCCGGTTCACCGTCCTCGGTGTGCCGCTGCTGCCGCGCGGGCAGGCGGGGCCCGTGGTGGAGTGCCAGGCCTGCCGGGAGCGCTTCGACACCGACGTGCTGGACCACCTCACCACCACCCGCTTCGCGGCGCTGCTGCGCGACGCCGTGCACACCGTGACGCTGGCCGTGCTCGCGGCGGGCGGGACCGGCTCGCGCGGCGCGCTGGAGGCCGCCGTGGCGGCCGTACGGTCCGCCGGGTTCCAGGACTGCACCCCGGAGCAGCTGGAGTCCCTGGTGGACTCCCTGGCCACCGACGAGGGCCGGCTGGGGCTGTACGACGAGCCGGAGTGCTGCGGGGCCGCGCTGTCGATCGAACTCCACGAGGCACTGGAGCCGCTGGCTCCGCACCTGGCCGGACCGGGCCGCGAGTCGATCCTGCTCCAGGGCGCGCGGATCGCCCTCGCGGACGGCCCGTACATCCCGGCCGAGCGCGAGGTGCTGGCCACCGTCGGGGCGGCGCTGCGCATGGGGTCCGACGAGGTGTCCCGGCTGCTGTCGGCGGTCCGCGCCCCGTAGCCCCGCCGTGTACCGCGTGTACGAAGTTCCGGGTCCGGCGGGGGATCGCGCCGGGCCCGGCCCCGTACCGGCGCCCCGAAACCGTCCGAAACAGGCCCGGCCGAGGTAACGATCCGGCCCCCGGCGCCTGAACCGGCGTCCCGCGCAGTCCGCGCCGGGGGAGGGGGCCACCGTTTCCGCGGCCGCCGGTCCACCTGTCGGACAACTGGCCGGGGTGGCCGGATTTGCGTGGCCGAATATGTGTGGAGTCCGTACGGGCACGTCAGGCGGCGCGTGCTTCGCAGTCGTGCAGGGGCAACGAACCCCGGCCGCGGTCCGTCCCTTTACACCCGCGCCGGCGCCTCGGCTACTGGAGGAACCTCCACAACCGGCGCCCTGGAGAGGCCACTCTTTGTGGGAGTCTCCGATATCAGCCAGGCCACCCGCGGGCGTTCAATTCCGGTCACACGACGAGACGGCGCCGGAAACACAGCGGGGCTTCGATCTACGTGTTCTCACCGACAACCCTGGCGGACCAACGGGTTAGCGACCCACTCCGAGCAGGGATGACCGGATCTTCTCGGTCACCACCTCATTGAAGGGCAAGGCTAGAGATGGCACGTGTCGCCGCCCGGCTTTCCGCCAACGGAGAGCAGAGCACGCACCCGGTCGACGAGGTGCTCCCCCTCCCCAAGCTCGCGCTGTACGGCTTCCAGCACGTACTCGCCTTCTACGCCGGTGCGGTGATCGTCCCGATCATCGTCGGCAACGCGCTGAAGCTGAGCCCTGAACAGCTGATCTACCTGATCAACGCGGACCTGTTCACCTGCGGCATCGCCTCGATCATCCAGGCCTGGGGCATCGGCCGGATCGGCGCGCGACTGCCGCTGATCCAGGGTGTGACCTTCACCGCCGTCTCCCCGATGATCGCCATCGGGCTCGGCGCGGGCGGTGGGACTGCCGCACTGCTGGTGATCTACGGCGCGGTCATCACCGCCGGTATCGCCACCTTCGCCTTCGCCTGGCTGCCCGCCAAGGCCTTCCGGGCGGTCATGCGGCTGTTCCCGCCGGTCGTCACCGGCACCGTGATCACCGTGCTGGGCATCGTCCTGATCCCCGTCGGCCTCAACGACGCGGCCGGCGGCCTCGGCAGCCCCGACTTCGGTGACCCCCGGCACTTCGCCTACGCCGGCGGCACGATGCTCTTCATCCTCGTCCTGATGAAGCTCGGCAGGCCCTTCCTCTCCAGCATCTCGATCCTGCTCGGCCTGGTCGGCGGCACCGCGGTCGCCTTCCTCCTCGGAGACGCGAAGTTCGGCGCCGTCGGCGACTCCGGCTGGATCGGCGTCACCACGCCCTTCCACTTCGGCGTCCCGAAGTTCGAGTGGTTCCCGATCCTCCTGATGCTCATCGTCATGCTGATCACGATGGTGGAGACGACCGGTGACACCTACGCCGTCGGCGAGATCGTCGACAAGGACATCGACAGCGAGACCGTGGCCCGCGCCCTGCGCGCCGACGGCGCGGCGACCGCCCTCGGCGGCGTCCTGAACTCCTTCCCGTACGTCGCCTTCGCCGAGAACGTCGGCCTGGTGCGGATGACCAAGGTCAAGAGCCGGTTCGTGGTCGTCGCCGCCGGCGTCTTCATGATCGTCCTGGGGCTGCTGCCGAAGGCCGCCGCCATCGTCGCCGCCGTCCCGCACGGGGTCCTCGGCGGCGCCGCGACCGTCATGTTCGGCATGGTCGCCCTGGCCGGTATCCAGACGCTGGGCAAGGTGGATCTCAAGGAGGAGAAGAACGCCCTGATCGTGGGCGTCTCGATCGCCTTCGCCCTGCTCCCCGCGACCGTCCCGGTCTTCTTCACCCAGCACATGGACGCGGACCTGTCCTCGCTCCTCAACAGCGGTGTCACCCTCGGAGCCACGGCCGCCATCGTCCTCAACCTGATCTTCAACGGGCCGGCCAAGGACGACGCGCGGACCGCCGCCGCCCCGAAGGCCGAACTGCCCGCCCAGGCGGCGGCGCCGGAGAAGGAAGCCCCCGAGGAGGCGGCAGCCCCCGAGGAGGCAGCTCCGGAGGAAGCACCCTCCGAGAAGGCGGCCCCGGAGAAGGCGGCCGCGAAGGCCGGCAACGCGGCAGCCACCGCCCCCTGACCCCTCCCAGAGGGTGACGGCCCCTCGCCCGGACCCCGG
>NZ_JBSFTP010000097.1:0-25665 GCF_053591315.1 Streptomyces sp. NPDC003042 | reverse complement strand
TCGGACACCGTCCGGCGGGCCGTGGGCGGGGCCGGGGCCGGCCGCTGCGCGGGGCTGTCCCCTACCCGCCCTTCCCCCGTTCCCCGGGCGCTGCCCGGACCCGCGCCTCAAACGCCGGCGAGGCTGAAATTGCCCTGCGGGCAATCCAGCCGTCGGACGGCACACGCGGGCGCAGCTCAGCCAAAAATCCAGCCCCGCCAGGGGGCATCCCCGGACGGAGTCCAGGGGGGTTTGAGGCGCGGGGGTCCGGGGGCAGCGCCCCCGCAACGGCGGCGAGGAACCGCCCTCCGGGGGGCTCAGGCGGCGGCGTTGGCAGTGCGGTGGCGGCCCGCGGCGGCTGCGGCCAGGCGGCCCAGGGCCTCGTCGCGGGCGCACGGGTGGGCGCCCAGCGCGGTGTGGCGGGCCACGATGCCGCGCTCGGCCCGCATCAGCCGCCAGCCCCTGCGCAGCAGGAACGGCAGGGACTTGCGGCCCTCCCGCAGGTCACGCGCCAGCCGCCGCCGGAAGGTGGTCGAGGGCCGCCCGCGCAGGCAGATCGCGTCGGCCAGGAGCCCCAGCTCCTGGCAGCGTGCCGCGACGTCGGCGGCGAAGATGCCCTCCGCGATGAACAGCGGGATCCGCGAGATGTCCAGGGTCTCGGTACCGGTCCGCGAGGACGTGGCGATGGAGTACTCAGGGACCTCCGTACGGCCCGTCGCGCACAGTTCCGCGATGGCCGCGACGGCCGCGTCCGCGTCCCACGACAGCGGCGAGTCCCAGTCGATGTCGGAACTGCCCTCGACCAGGGGGAGCGTCGGGTCCGTCCCCTCCTTGTAGAAGTCGTCCAGGCGCAGTACGGGCAGCCCGGAGCGGGCCGCGAGCGAGGACTTGCCGGATCCCGAGGGACCGGTCAAGAGGACGACACGCGTGGGCAAGGGAGAGGAACTCACGGGACACCAGTGTGGGGCATGACGGGGGCCATCCCTATCCCAGTACCGGCCATCGGGCTTGCGAGAACGCTCACACCGCGTCGGTCGCCGGTTGGAATCCTGGGGTCCGACTCCACTACGCTGCGTGCGCACGCGACTACGACCACAGGCGGGAACCCATGGCACGTCACGCAGCCTCCACCCCACCCAAGCGGCTCCGCGCCGCGGGACTGACCCTCTCCATGGCCGGTGCCGCACTGGCCATGGCCGCGGGAACGGCCCAGGCCGGTGAGCTCTCCGTACCGGCGGCCCTGTCCGGGGTGGCCGACCCGATCGCGAACCTCAAGGTGAATCCGCTGGCCAACACCGGTGTGGACCCGCTGGACAACGGCGTCGCCACCAAGGTGGCGGACTTCCCCTCGCTCGGTACGAGCATGGTCACCGGCAGCCTGACCCAGGGACCTTCGATCGGTGAGCTGCCGACCGCGGCGGTCTCCTCGCTGCTCGGGCCGGTGCTCCCCAAGCAGTAGGTACGGGAAGGCCCCGGCAGCGCGGGGGACGCTGCCGGGGCCGGGCCGGCGGAGAGGGCGGTTAGTACGAGGATCCGCCCGCGCCGAGCGAACCCGTCGGGTGCCAGACCGTCTTGGTCTCCAGGAACGGGGTCATGCGCGCCGTGCCCGGGTCGGCGCTCCAGTCGTCCACAGGCTGTGGACGCAGGACGCGCTTGAGGTTGTCGGCCGCCGCGATCTCCAGCTCCTTGGCCAGCGCCGCGTCGGCGCCCGCCAGGTCGATCGCGTTGACGTCCTGGTGGGACGCCAGGTGCGGGCCCATCTCGGCGGCCTTGCCGGACAGGATGTTGACCACGCCGCCCGGCAGGTCGGAGGTGGCCAGCACCTCGCCCAGGGACAGGGCGGGCAGGGGGGCCTTCTGCGAGGTGACGACCACGGCGGTGTTGCCCGTGGCGATGACCGGCGCGATGACCGAGATCAGGCCGAGGAAGGACGAGTCCTGCGGGGCGATGACCGCCACGACACCCGTGGGCTCGGGGGTGGAGAGGTTGAAGAACGGCCCCGCGACCGGGTTGGCCCCGCCGACGAGCTGGCCGATCTTGTCGGTCCAGCCCGCGTACCAGACCCAGCGGTCGATGGCCGCGTCCACGACCGCCCCGGCCTTGGACTTCGAAAGGCCCTCGGCCTCGCCGACCTCGCGGACGAACTGCTCGCGGCGGCCCTCCAGCATCTCGGCGACGCGGTAGAGGATCTGGCCGCGGTTGTACGCGGTCGCGCCCGACCAGCCGCCGAAGGCCTTGCGGGCGGCGACGACCGCGTCACGCGCGTCCTTGCGGGAGGAGAGGGGGGCGTTGGCCAGCCACTTGCCCTTTGAGTCCGTCACCTCGTACACCCGGCCGCTCTCGGAGCGGGGGAACTTGCCCCCGACGTACAGCTTGTAGGTCTTGAAGACGCTCAGACGCGCAGAAGACGTCGAAGACTCAACGGTTCCCATTAGCGCTCACCCTTCGGGTTCGACGGGGCGAGGTAGCCCTCCAGGCCGTGGCGGCCGCCCTCGCGACCGAAGCCCGACTCCTTGTAGCCGCCGAAGGGCGAGGTCGGGTCGAACTTGTTGAACGTGTTGGCCCACACCACACCCGCGCGGAGCTGGCTCGCGACCGCGAGGATGCGCGAGCCCTTCTCCGTCCAGATGCCGGCGGACAGGCCGTACTGGCTGTTGTTGGCCTTCGCGACGGCCTCGTCGGGTGTACGGAAGGTCAGGACGGACAGCACCGGGCCGAAGATCTCGTCGCGGGCGACGGTGTGCGCCTGGGTGACGTTCGTGAAGAGCGTCGGGGCGAACCAGTAGCCGGCGGACGGCAACTCGCACGCCGGGGACCAGCGCTCGGCACCCTCGGCCTCGCCGGTCTCGGCGAGCGCCGTGATCCGGGCGAGCTGTTCGGCGGAGTTGATCGCGCCGATGTCGGTGTTCTTGTCGAGCGGGTCGCCCAGGCGCAGCGTGGAGAGGCGGCGCTTGAGGGAGTCGAGCAGTTCGTCGTGGATCGACTCCTGGACCAGCAGGCGCGAGCCCGCGCAGCAGACCTGGCCCTGGTTGAAGAAGATGCCGGTGACGATGCCCTCGACGGCCTGGTCGATGGGCGCGTCGTCGAAGACGATGTTGGCGCCCTTGCCGCCCAGCTCCAGGGTGACCTTCTTGTCGGTCCCCGCGACGGTGCGGGCGATCCGCTTGCCGACCGCGGTAGAGCCGGTGAAGGCGACCTTGTCGACGTCCGGGTGCTCGACGAGGGCCGCGCCCGCGTCGCCGTATCCGGTGAGGATGTTGACGACGCCCTTGGGCAGGCCCGCCTGGCGGCAGATGTCCGCGAAGAACAGCGCGGAGAGCGGGGTGGTCTCGGCGGGCTTGAGGACGACCGTGTTGCCCGTGGCGAGAGCCGGGGCGATCTTCCACGCCAGCATGAGCAGGGGGAAGTTCCACGGGATGACCTGGCCGGCCACGCCGAGGGGGCGCGGGTTGGCACCGTATCCGGCGTGGTCGAGCTTGTCCGCCCAGCCCGCGTAGTAGAAGAAGTGCGCGGCGACCAGGGGGAGGTCCGCGTCGCGGGTCTCCTTGATCGGCTTGCCGTTGTCCAGGGTCTCCAGGACGGCCAGCTCGCGGCTGCGCTCCTGGATGATCCGGGCGATGCGGAAGAGGTACTTGGCGCGCTCGGAGCCGGGCAGCGCGGACCACTTCTCGAAGGCCCTGCGGGCGGCCTTGACGGCGCGGTCGACATCGGCGGCACCGGCCTGGGCGACCTCGGCCAGCACCTCCTCGCTGGAGGGGCTGACGGTCTTGAAGACCTTGCCGTCGGCGGCGTCGGTGAACTCGCCGTCGATGAAGAGCCCGTAGGAGGGGGCGATGTCGACGACCGAGCGGGACTCGGGAGCCGGTGCGTACTCGAAGAGGGATGTCTTGTTTTCCATGTGCATGGTCTCAGTCCACCGTCACGTAGTCGGGACCGGAGTAACGGCCGGTGCTCAGCTTCTGGCGCTGCATCAACAGGTCGTTGAGCAGGCTGGAGGCGCCGAAGCGGAACCAGTGGTTGGACAGCCAGTCCTCGCCCGCGGTCTCGTTGACCAGGACCAGGAACTTGATGGCGTCCTTGGTGGTCCGGATGCCGCCGGCCGGCTTCACGCCGATCTGGATTCCAGTCTGCGCCTTGAAGTCGCGGACGGCTTCGAGCATCAGCAGGGTGTTGGCGGGGGTGGCGTTCACCCCGACCTTGCCGGTGGACGTCTTGATGAAGTCGGCGCCCGCGATCATGCCGATCCAGGACGCGCGGCGGATGTTGTCGTAGGTCGACAGTTCGCCGGTCTCGAAGATGACCTTGAGGCGCGCGGCCGTGCCGTCCTCGCGGACGCAGGCCTCCTTGACGGCCTTGATCAGCTCGTACGTGTCCAGGTAGCGGCCGGCGAGGAAGGCGCCACGGTCGATGACCATGTCGATCTCGTCGGCGCCCGCGGCGACGGCGTCGCGGGTGTCGGCCAGCTTGACGGGCAGCGCGGCGCGGCCGGCCGGGAAGGCGGTGGCGACGGAGGCGACCTTGACGTCGGCGCCGTGCAGCGCCGCCTTGGCGGTGGCCACCATGTCGGGGTAGACGCAGACCGCGGCGGTCATGGGCGTCGTACGGTCGGTCGGATCGGGGTGGACCGCCTTGGCGGAGAGCGCCCGGACCTTGCCCGGGGTGTCCGCACCCTCGAGCGTCGTCAGGTCGATCATCGAGATGGCCAGGTCGATGGCGTACGCCTTGGCCGTCGTCTTGATCGAGCGGGTGCCGAGGGAGGCCGCGCGGGCCTCCAGTCCGACTGCGTCTACGCCGGGAAGCCCGTGCAGGAAGCGGCGCAGCGCACTGTCGGACGCGGTCACGTCAGCGAATGCGGTGAGGGTGGTGGGCATGGTCACCACCTGAGCATATCTACGCGCGTAGCGACCTGTCACCCCCCTCGGCGCACATATGGGCGTGACGTCCGCCATCGGTGCGGTGTCGCTGCCACCGGCCCCGGGGGGTGTCGCCGTGCCGGGCTCCGTCGGCCGGGCATACGGCACAATCGGCGGCATGACTACGCCCTCCCCCCATGAGCCGGTCTACGACGACCGGGTCTACCGCTCCCCCATGGCCGTCGTCACCGGGGTGCTGCTGCTCGCACTGATCGGGTGGCTCTGCGGGGACGCCGTGGTGCGGGGCGAGGGGAGCGCCCGCTGGATCGCGCTCGCCGTCGCCCTCTGCGCCGTGCCCCTGACCGTGGCGTTCACCCTCCGGCCGGCCGTCTTCGCCAACGAGGACCGGATGCGGATCCGCAATCCCTTCCGGGTCGTCGAGCTGCCGTGGGCCACCGTCGACGCGGTGCGCGCCGGGTACTCGGCGGAGGTGCTGGCCGAGGGGGCGAAGTACCAGCTCTGGTCGGTCCCCGTCTCGCTGCGCGAGCGCAAGAGGGCGAGCCGGAGTTTCAGCCGGCGTGACGCGCTGAAGGGCAAGGGCACGGGCACGGGGCAGGGCGTCGAGGCCGTGCCACAGCGGGCCGGCGCGGACAAGGTCGTCGACGAGCTGCGCGAACTCGCCGAGCGCGGGGCGGGCCGGCCGGGCGCCAAGGGCGCCGTCACCGTGAAGTGGTCCTACGAGATCATCGCGCCCACCGTGGCCGGCGCGCTGGCGCTGATCGTGCTCCTCGCCACCGGCTGAGCCGGTGTCCTGCTCCCACAGGGGCGCCGGTGAGGGCGGCAACGTCCTGTGCCGTGCGCCGCACAGCGGAACCGCCGCTACCGGGGGGTGCGTCCTCGCAGGTGTGCACCGTCATGAGGGCAGCGGCAGCGCCGCCACCGCCACACAGCTCCCGCTCCGGCCCCGGCTCCTGAGCGGGGTCCTGCTGGCCGCGCATCTGGTCCTCGTGGGCTGGCTGACCCTGCGGCCCCTGGACGTCCCCTGGGCCGCCGCCGCCAATCTGACCCCCCTGGAGGGGATCAGGGCGGACCTCGCGTACGGGCCGCTGGAGGCGGCCCGGCGGATCGGCGAGGGCCTGGCGCTGCTGGCCCCGCTCGGCGTGCTGCTGCCGCTGGTCGGCGGGCGGCTCGCGGCCTCGCCGCTGGCCGCGTGGTCCTCACTGGCCCGGACGGCCTCGGCCGGGGTGCTCCTGTCGATCAGCATCGAGATGCTGCAGACGGCCGTCCCGGGGCAGGTCGTCGACGTGGATTCGCTGCTGCTGAACACAGCCGGGATGGTGCTCGCGCACGTGGCCGTCGTACCGGCCCTGCGGGCCAGGCTGCGGAGGTCTCAGGGGCCCACCCCGAGAATTACCAGGGTCGGCATCGGCCCGTGGACCGAGGTTCTTTCGGTGGTTCCCCGCGAGTATTGAGGCATCGCGCCGAGCAATCCCATCGCGCGCGGTCCCGGACGAAGGAGAAACCCATGAGCGCGATAACCCGCCCCCGTGACGGACGGATGATCGGCGGCGTCTGCGCCGGTCTCGCGCGACGTTTCGGAATGAAGGCGCAGACGATGCGGATCATCTTCGTGGCCTCGTGCCTGCTGCCCGGTCCGCAGTTCCTGATCTACCTGGCGCTGTGGATGCTGCTGCCCACCGAGAAGTACGACACCGGCTCGGCCCACACCGCCTGGTAGCGGGCGCGGGTCAGCCTGCGCGGGTCAGCCGGGCGCGGTCGACCCGGCGCCGGTCAGCCGGCCGCGCGGACCTTGTCCAGCTGCTTGTCCGCCACCTCCTGCGGCACCTGCGCCTTCTGCTCGGAGGCGGCCACATTGAGGGCCATCAGCCGCACCACGGTGTCTCCCTCGCGCACGACGACCAGGTGGACCTGCGCCGAGACGCCTTGGGCGGCGGCGGTCGTGGTCCAGCTGACCGTCTCGTCGCCGGTGGTCTTGTACGGGGCCGCCTTCACGTCGCGGTAGCTGCCGCTCTGCTGCTCCACGGTGGCGGAGAAGCCCGTACCGCAGGCGCCGACGGCCTCGCGCAGGCGGGAGAGGAGCCGCTTGGCGTCGCTCTCGGCGTAGGAGCTGACGGAGGCGGAGACCGCGAGTCCGACCTGCTTCTGGGAGCCGACGCCCCGGTTGACGGTCTCGCGCGCGGCCGGGTCGGGCTTGTCACCCATGATGTCGGCGAGCGGCTGGCAGGCCTTCTTGTCGGCCTGCGGCTGGCCGTCGGGGGCGTTCGGATTCTTGCCCTGTGCGGAGATCTGGTAGCCGGCCAGGTCGCCCTGTTCGAGGGCGGACCGCTCGAGGGCGCTGTCGCCGGTCTTCGGCGCGGCGGAGCCGGCCGGTGCGCCGGGCACGCCGGAGACCGCGGTGGCGGCGGACCCCTTGGGGTCCGGTGCCTTGCCGGGGGCGGGGCCGCCGCCCGGAGCGCCGCATCCGACGGCTGCGAGGAGCAGCGCGGGGAGGAGTGCGAGCGTCGCCGCAGGCGTCGTGAATCGTGCCGTGATGCGCATGACCGAACCTCAAACCCTGTGCGTGGGCAGGCAGTTACGGGCGATCGTGGCACACGGCACGGCAGGGCGCACTCCTCGTCGAAGAGGTGTGCGCCCACCGTGCGCGTGTACGCGTCGCGGCAGCGTCAGGCGCCGAGACCGCTGGTCGGCAGACCGCCGAGGAGGCCGGTCACGGGACCGAGGGCGGCGGCCGGGTCGCTCGACTGCTGGCCTTCCTCAGCGCCCATGTGCTGCTGGCTGGTGAGTCCCTGGACCGCGCCGGTGGCGGTGCCGAGCGCGTCGGTCAGCCCGACGGCGGGAACGGCGGCCGAGGCGGTGCCCGCGGCGACGGCGGCGAAGGCGGCGCCGAGAGCGGCGACACCGAGGGTCTTGGCAGCTGACTGCTTCATGAAAGATCGTCCTTGCGACGGGGAAATGAGCGGCTCCGCAAACTAGTCACTTCAAACCCCGGGCCGCAAACATCATTAAATATGAGAAAGCGCCCGGGAATTACTCCTCCCGGGCGCTTTCCGTACGTCACGCCATGCCCTAGGCCGAGACAGAACCGCTGGTGGAAGCCGTCTGACGGAAAAGCCACTCGGACTTCAGCTCCGCGTAACCCGGCTTGATCACGTCGTTGATCATCGCAAGTCGTTCATCGAAAGGAATGAACGCCGACTTCATCGCATTGACGGTGAACCACTGCATGTCGTCCAGCGAGTAACCGAAGGCGTCGACCAGGTGCTCGAACTCGCGGCTCATGCTGGTGCCGCTCATCAGCCGGTTGTCGGTGTTGACCGTGAGCCTGAAGTGCAGCTTGCGCAGCAGACCGATCGGGTGCTCGGCGTACGAGGTCGCCGCACCCGTCTGGAGGTTCGAGGTCGGGCACATCTCCAGCGGGATGCGCTTGTCCCGGACGTACGAGGCCAGGCGGCCCAGCTTCACGGAGCCGTCCGCGGCCACCTCGATATCGTCGATGATCTTCACACCGTGGCCGAGCCGGTCGGCGCCGCACCACTGCAGGGCCTGCCAGATCGACGGCAGGCCGAAGGCCTCGCCCGCGTGGATGGTGAAGTGGTTGTTCTCGCGCTTGAGGTACTCGAAGGCGTCGAGGTGGCGGGTGGGAGGGAACCCGGCCTCGGCGCCGGCGATGTCGAAGCCGACCACTCCGTTGTCGCGGTAGCGGTTGGCCAGCTCCGCGATCTCCAGCGCGCGGGCCGCGTGGCGCATCGCGGTCAGCAGGGCGCCGACACGGATGCGGTGGCCGTTCGCCTTCGCGCGGCGCTCGCCCTCGCGGAAGCCGCTGTTCACGGCCTCGACGACCTCTTCGAGGGTCAGGCCGGCTTCGAGGTGCTGCTCGGGGGCGTAACGGATCTCGGCGTACACGACGCCGTCCTCGGCCAGGTCCTCGGCGCACTCGGCGGCGACCCGGTGCAGGGCCGCCTTCGTCTGCATCACGGCGCAGGTGTGCGCGAACGTCTCGAGGTACAGCGGGAGGGAGCCGGAGTCGGCGGCTTCCCGGAACCAGATGCCCAGCTTGTCGGCGTCGGTCTCGGGAAGGTTCTCGTAGCCGACCGCGCGGGCCAGCTCGATGATGGTCCCTGGGCGCAGGCCACCGTCGAGGTGGTCGTGCAGCAGCACCTTCGGGGAGCGGCGGATCTGATCCGCGGTGGGCAGGTTGGGGGTCTCGCTCGTCATCTGGGCACTCTAGCTCCTACGCGCGTAGAGCGGGCCCCCGGTGGCCGCGGTCGATATGTAACAGAGACCGTGCGGACGGGTGGCGTACACCGAGAGGTCTGAGACTGTTCCGCCATGGCACACAAAGCGCCGCCGGCGCGCGGGGCCCGCCTGGTGCGGGCGTCCGGCGCGAACGGCACGGTCTCCACGGTCAGCGGTGTGGTGCTCCTGCTTCCCGGGGCGTCCAGATTCTCCCCCGGTCCGGTGCGTCCCCTCGCGCGGGCGCTCGCCCGGGCGGGCGGGGCGGACGGACTGGTCACGCACACGGTCCTGCACGGGACGGGCTCCCGCGAGGAGTCCGCGCGCTGGGCGGCGGACGAGGCGGTGCGGCGGTACGGCGATGTGCCGGTGTGCCTGGCCGGCTATGACGCGGGCGGGTGCGCGGCGCTGCGGGCGGCGGGGCACGAGGCCGTCAACTCCGTGCTGGCGCTCGCCCCGTGCCTGCCGGAACCGGCCGGCGACGACTCGCCTGAACCGGTGAAACAGCTCGCCGGGCGCCAGGTGCTCATCGTGCACGGCACCAACGACGCGCGCAGCGACCCGGAGGCGTCCTTCCGGCTGGCAGCGCGGGCGAAGAAGGCGAATCGTTCCACTTGCCGGTTCGAAGTGCATTCGGACGGGCACGGGCTGCGGGAGCACCAGGCCGAGGTGGTGGCGCTCGCCGTGGACTTCGTACGGGGCGCGGTGTTCTCGGGGCGGTACTCGCGGCCGGTCACGGACGCGCTGGCGGCGCCCCCGCCCCTGGGGCTGCGGATGCCACTGGCCTCGGGGTTCGGGCGCTCGCTGCGGGGCTGATCCCGGCTGCGGCGCCGAGCGTAACGTGGAAACCACGTCCACCTACTTGTGCACCACCCGCCGAAGGCGCAGCTCTCCGAGCTGGTCAACTCCCTCAAGGGCGTCAGTCGTCAAGCAGTACGTCGAAAACCAGCAGCGTCCCGTCTGACCATCACCCCGCAGACGCAGAGCACCCCGGCGCTCCGCGCCTCCGGGCCAAGGACGGCCTTCACCCCCGCCCTGAAGGGCGGAGCACTGGCCGAGATCAGAAGTAGAGAGAGAATAGGAGAAAGAGGACTCGGGTGCTTCTCGGCAGGAGGCGGTCAGCCATGGCCGGAATGGTGCGCAGGAGCTTCGACAGCGCGGACGAGACACGGCCGTTCGCGGAAGGCAAGGGCAGGCTGGACCTGCTCAACACCGACGGCGGGCCCGTCGGCCGGGCGGTCTTCGAGCCGGGCTGGCGCTGGTCCGAGCACATCAAGCCGCTGGCCGGCACGGAGAGCTGCCAGTCCGCCCACACCGGCTACGTGGTGAGCGGCCACCTCAAGGTCGTCATGGACGACGGGGCGAGCGAAGAGTACGGTCCCGGCGACTTCATGCAGGTGGAGCCCGGACACGACGCCTGGGTCGTGGGTGAGGAGCGCTGCGTCGCGCTGGACTGGACCGGCTTCGGCGATTACGCGAAGCCCGCGTCGTCCGGCTGAGGGTCCGGCTGAGGGTCCGGCTGAGGGTCCGGCTGAGGATCGCGCCAGTCCGTCCCCACCCGCCGCTCCGCCCCCTCACGGTCGGACGGCACGGACGGTTCCGGCGCGACCCCGCCCCCCACTGTGCCGGTCCGGCATATGCCGGACCTGGTCGTCCAGGCGTCGAGTTGCCGCCTTGCGGGAACCCGAGGGGTTTACGAACCACCCCAGGCAGGGACGAATACGCGTATGCCGGCCGATGCCGAACTGAGCCCCGCGGCGCTGCGGCTGTACGCGTACGCCGTCGAACGGCACGCCTTCACCGCGGCCGACGCCACGGCGGCCCTCGGTGCCCGCGCGGCAGCCGCGGTCACCGAGCTGGCCGCCGCGCACCTGCTCCAGCGGACCCCCGGCGACGGGCCGGAGCGGTGGAGCGCGGTGGCTCCCCGGGCGGCGGCGGCCCGGGCGCTGGCCCCGCTGGCGCTGCTGGCACGGGAGACCCACGACGAGATGGACCGGACGCGGGGACGGCTGGAGGCGCTGGTCCCGGCGTACGAGGCGGGGGCCGCGCACCGGGGCCCGGACGGCTCCGGGCGCCTGGAGCTGGTCACGGACCTGGGCGCGGTGCGGGGGCTGATCGCCGAACTGGTGGCGGGGTGCGAGCGGGAGCTACTGACCTCGCAGCCGGGCGGGGGCCGGCCGCTGGAGACGCTGGAGGAGGCGGTCGGGCGGGACGAGTCGCTGCTGGCGCGCGGGGTCCGGATGCGGACCATCTACCAGCACACGGCGCGCTACTCGCGGCCGACGGCGGCGTACGTCGAGCGGGTGCGGGCCCTGGGGGCCGAGGTACGGACGGTGGGCGACGGGCTGATGCGGATGCTGGTCTTCGACCGGCACACGGGGCTGATGGCCGTACCGGACCGGGCGGGGGCGGCGCTGGTGGTGCGGGAGCCGAGTGTCGTGCACTTCATGACGGCGGCGTTCGAGCGGTCGTGGCTGGCGGCGGAGCCGTTCTCCACGACGGTGAGTCCGGAGGCGGCGCGGTCGATCTCGGACGAGCTGCGGCAGACGATCGTGACGCTGCTCTCCGAGGGCCTGGAGGACAAGGTGATCGCCCGGCGGCTGGGCATGTCGCAGCGGACGTGTCAGCGGCACATCGCCGAGATCATGCGGGCGGTGGGCGCCAAGTCCCGTTTCCAGGCCGGGTACTTGCTCTCCGGCCTCGCGCCCGCCGCCGACGACTCTAGGCGGGCGACTCCAGGTTCGGGATCAGACGACCGCGACGGGAGAGCAGGAAGCGTTTGAATTCCGCCACCGGTGGGGTGTCCGGGTGGCCGTCGAGCCAGGCGAGGCCGATCTCGCGGACCGCCCGCGGGGCCGTCACCGTCAGTTCGACCACCCCGGGGCGCGGCACCGCCGGGGGTGGCAGCAGGGCGACGCCGAGACCCGCCGCGACGAGGCCGCGCAGGGTTTCGGCCTCCTCGCCCTCGAAGGCGACCTTGGGGGTGAATCCGGCTTCCGCGCACAGGTCGTCGGTGATCCGGCGCAGGCCGTAGCCGGGTTCGAGGGTGACGAAGGTTTCCTCGGCGGCCTCCGCGAGGCGGATCCGCTTGCGCCCGGCGAGGCGGTGGTCGTCGGGGACGACCAGGAGCAGCCGCTGTTCGTCGAGGCGGCGGGCGACCAGGTCGGGGGCGTCGGGCAGGGGTGAGGTCAGGCACAGGTCGAGGTCGCCGGTGCGCAGCCGTTCCAGCATGGCCTCGCCGTAGTTCTGGACGAGGGAGAACCGTACGCGCGGGTGGTCGGCCCGGAAGGCGCGGATGAGGCCGGGTACGGTCTCGGGCCCCAGGGTGTGCAGGAAGCCGAACGCGACCTTGCCGAAGGCCGGGTGGGCGTCGTGCTGGACGGACTCGGCGGCGCGGGCGATCCCGTCCAGCGCCTTTTCGGCGGAGGCGAGGAAGGTACGGCCGGCCGTGGTGAGGGCGACGGTGCGGCCCTTGCGGGCGAACAGCGTGACGCCCAGGTCGTGTTCGAGCCGGACCATCGCGCGGGAGAGCGTGGACTGCGGGACGCCCAGCTCGTGCGCGGCGCGCGTGACGTGCTCGTGGCGGGCCACGGCGGCGAAGTACGCGAGGCGTGGGGCCAGCAGACGTGTCAACGCCATGTCTTCTTCGTAACGGTTCATCGACAGGCACCGTCCTGAGCTGTGGTGATGCGTGAGTGGATCGATTATCGCGAATTTGTGCATTGGACGCATGAAAAAAGCCGTCCTACCGTCGACGTATGCCTCCCGCTCATACCGAGGCACCCGTCACCACGGGTGCCTCCACCCCGTCGTTCCCGACCGGACCCGAAGCCCACTCCCCCGGCCGCCCCGGCTACCGCCGGATGAGCCTCGCGCTCTTCGCCGCCGGTCTGGCGACCTTCGCCCTCCTCTACTCCACCCAGGCCCTGCTGCCCGCGATCTCCGCAGGGTTCGGCGTGACGGCGGGTCAGGCCAGCTGGACGGTGTCCGCGGCCACCGGCGCGCTCGCGCTGTTCGTCCTGCCGCTCAGCGCGCTGTCCGAGCGCTTCGGCCGCACCCGGATGATGACCTGGTCGCTGGTGGTGGCCGTGGGCGTCGGCCTGCTGGTGCCCTTCGCCCCGAACCTGGAGTGGCTGGTCGTACTGCGCGCCGTGCAGGGCGCGGCGATCGCCGGCGTCCCGGCGTCGGCGATGGCGTTCCTGGCGGAGGAGGTCCGGCCGAAGGCACTGGTCGGTGCGATCGGCCTGTTCGTGGCGGGCAACTCCATCGGCGGCATGAGCGGCCGCATGGTCACCGGCTGGGCGGCCGAGCTGGGCGGCTGGCGCGCGGGGCTGCTGACCGTCGGGCTGATGTCGCTGGCGTGCGCGGCGGCCTTCCTGGTGCTGCTGCCCCGGGCGCGGTTCTTCCGGCCGGCGTCGCTGAGGCCGCGCGCGGTGGGGCGTACCGTCGCCGGTCATCTGCGGGATCCGCTGCTGCTGCGGCTCTACGGGATCGGCGCGCTGTTCATGACCGTCTTCGGCGCGGTGTACACGGTCATCGGCTACCGCCTGGTGGACGAGCCGTTCTCCCTCGGGCAGGGCGTGATCGGGTCGATCTTCCTCATCTACCTGGTCGGTACGGTCTCCTCGGCCGCCGCCGGACAGCTGGTGGCCCGGACGGGCCGGCGCGGGGCGCTGTACCTGGCCGTCACGACGACCGCGCTGGGGCTGCTGCTGTCGCTCTCGCAGCTCCTGGCGGCGATCCTGCTCGGCCTGGTGCTGATCACCGCGGGCTTCTTCGCCGGGCACGCGGTGGCCTCCTCCGCGGTGAGCCGGACCGCGAAGACGGGCCGGGCGCAGGCCTCCGCCCTCTACCAGTCCGCGTACTACCTCGGCTCCAGTGCGGGCGGCACCCTGGGCGCGCTCGCCTACCACGCCTCGGGGTGGGCGGCCACGGTCGGCATCGCGCTGCTCGCGGTCGTGGGCGTCGCCTCGATCACCCTCTACGGGTCCCACGCGGCCCGCGCCGCGCGTCGCCTGCCCGCTCCCACGACGGGCCCGGCCACGGCCAGCTGAACTCCGGCGCGCGCCGACCGGGGGCCGGCTCCACGCGTGACGAGCGGGTTCGGGCTGCGGCTGTCGGACCCCTCCGGTAGTTTCCGAGGCATCGGGTTCTTATCAGGGGGATCGACGGCCATGACTGACCTCGCGAGCGGCACCGACCTCGATGCGGCGATGGACCGCTACCGCGTCGAACTCACCGGTTACTGCTACCGGATGCTCGGCTCCTCCTTCGACGCCGAGGACGCGGTGCAGGACACGTACGTCCGCGCCTGGCGGGCCCACGAGAAGTTCGAGGGCCGCTCGTCGCTCCGGTCGTGGCTGTACCGGATCGCCACCAACGTCTGCCTGGACCTGCTGAACGCCGGCAACAAGCGGGCCCGGCCCATGGACCTCGGCGCCCCGCAGCACCAGGCCTCCGCCGTGCTCAACGAACGGCCGGAGGTGACCTGGCTGGAACCGGTGCCCGACGGGCGGGTCCTGCCGCAGACCGCCGACCCGGCGGAGATGGCGCTGGCCAAGGAGTCCGTCCGGCTGGCCTTCGTGGCGGCGCTCCAGCACCTGCCGGCGAAGCAGCGGGCGGTGCTGATCCTGCGCGAGGTGCTGGCCTGGAAGGCGGACGAGGTCGCGCAGCTCCTGGACACCACGGTCGCGTCGGTGAACAGCGCCCTCCAGCGGGCGCGGGCGACACTCGCGGGCCGGCGGCTGCGCGAGTCCGACCCGGCGGACCCGCTGGACGCGGACCAGGCCGAGCTGCTGGAGCGGTACCTGTCGGCCTTCGAGGCGTACGACATCTCGCGGCTCACCACGCTCCTGCACGAGGACGCGGTGCTGTCGATGCCGCCGTACGACCTGTGGCTCCAGGGCCACGCCGACATCGCGGCGTGGCACCTGAACCAGGGCATCGGCTGCGAGGGCTCCCGCCTGATCCCGACGACGGCGAACGGCATGCCGGCCTTCGGCCAGTACCGTCCGGCGGCCTCGGGCGAGGGCCACACCCCGTGGGCGCTCCAGGTCCTGGAGATCTCAGACGGACGGATCGTCGGCCTCAACGCCTTCCTGGACACCGCCCGCTGGTTCCCCCTCTTCGGTCTCCCCGAGCAGCTCGGCTAGTCCTACGAGGCCCAGCAGGGCGCGGTACGCGGGGCCGGCGCCGGTGACGGTGAAGGCCCCGCGCCCCCGGGCGACGAGCCGCAGCCGGGCCAGGACCTCTACGGCTCCCAGCCCTGGTTCGGTGACGGCGGCGGCATCACACACCACCGCGCCGGCCCCGTCGTCGTACAGCCGCGCCAGGCGCGCGCACAGCAGTGCCGCGTCCCGCGCGGTGGGGCCGGGTCCGGGCAGCACGAGTCGTTCGATCTCCACGAGGGGATGACTCGGCCCCCGCCCGGAACTCATCGGCGCACGGCGCGCAGGCCCGGTGCGGGGAGGTCCTCCCCGCACCGGTACCGGCTAGGCGATGCGGTCCAGCACGATCGGCGTGGCGGAGAAGGCCGTGCCCGCCGGGGCGATGTCGTACGAACCCTCCAGCGCGGCCAGGGCGTAGTCGAACTTCTCCGGGGTGTCCGTGTGCAGGGTCAGCAGCGGCTGGCCCGCGGTCACCGTGTCGCCCGGCTTCGCGTGGAGTTCGATGCCCGCGCCCGCCTGGACCGGGTCCTCCTTGCGGGCGCGGCCCGCGCCCAGGCGCCAGGCGCCGACGCCCACCGCGTACGCGTCGAGGCGGGTCAGGACGCCGGAGGCGGGGGCCGTGACCACGTGCTGCTCGCGCGCGACCGGCAGCGCCGCGTCCGGGTCGCCGCCCTGAGCGGCGATCATCCGGCGCCACACGTCCATCGCGGAGCCGTCGGCGAGGGCCTTCGCCGGGTCGGCGTCCTTGATGCCGGCCGCGTCGAGCATCTCGCGGGCCAGGGCCAGCGTCAGCTCGACGACGTCCGAGGGGCCGCCGCCCGCGAGTACCTCGACGGACTCGCGGATCTCCAGGGCGTTGCCGGCGGTGAGGCCGAGCGGGGTGGACATGTCGGTGAGCAGGGCGATCGTCTTGACGCCGCTGTCGGTGCCGAGCGCCACCATGGTCGAGGCCAGCTCGCGCGCGTCCTCGATGGTCTTCATGAAGGCGCCGGTGCCGACCTTCACGTCCAGCACCAGCGAGCCCGTGCCCTCGGCGATCTTCTTCGACATGATCGAGGAGGCGATCAGCGGGATGGCCTCGACGGTGCCCGTGACGTCGCGCAGGGCGTAGAGCTTCTTGTCCGCCGGGGCGAGGCCGTCGCCCGCCGCGCAGATGACGGCGCCCGTGGTGTCCAGGACGTGCAGCATCTCCTCGTTGGACAGCAGCGCCCGCCAGCCGGGGATGGACTCCAGCTTGTCCAGGGTG
Organism: Streptomyces sp. NPDC003042; assembly: GCF_053591315.1. Taxonomy (NCBI): domain Bacteria; kingdom Bacillati; phylum Actinomycetota; class Actinomycetes; order Kitasatosporales; family Streptomycetaceae; genus Streptomyces; species Streptomyces sp. NPDC003042. Next base: position 9,166 of record NZ_JBSFTP010000097.1, on the reverse strand, counting down.
CCGCCGGTGTGGCCGAGGCCGCGGCCCGACAGCTGGGGGACGGCCGCGCCGCAGGCGGCGACGAGCGGGGCCAGCGGCAGGGTGATCTTGTCGCCGACGCCGCCGGTGGAGTGCTTGTCGGCGGTGGGGCGGGAGAGGGAGTCGAAGTTCATCCGCTCGCCGGAGGCGATCATCGCGGCGGTCCAGCGGGCGATCTCGGCCCGGTTCATGCCGTTGAGCAGGATGGCCATCGCCAGCGCCGACATCTGCTCGTCCGCGACGACCCCGCGGGTGTACGCGTCGATGACCCAGTCGATCTGCTCGGGGCTCAGCTCACCGCGGTCCCGCTTGGTCCGGATGACGGAGATGACGTCCATGAGGTGACTTCCTTCTACGCGCATAGAGAGAGGGGGGGAATCGAAGGCCACGTGCGACGGCCCTCCGCCCGGCAGGGGCGAAGGGCCGTCGGCACGGCTATTTCAGGTGGTCGGGCCCGAAGGCCTGCGGCAGCATCGCGCTCAGCGGGAGGATCCCGTCCGGTGTCTCCACCAGCAGCTCCGGCCCGCCGAACTCGTAGAGCAGCTGGCGGCAGCGCCCGCAGGGGACGAGGATCTCGCCCTTGCCGTCCACACAGGTGAAGTGCGTGAGACGGCCGCCGCCGGTCGCCACGAGGGAGGAGACCAGGCCGCACTCCGCGCACAGACCCAGCCCGTAGCTGGCGTTCTCGACGTTGCAGCCCGTCACGAGCCGCCCGTCGTCCACCCGTGCGGCGACCCCGACCGGGAAGCCCGAGTACGGGGCGTACGCCCGGGTCATCGCGTGCCGGGCGGCCGTCCGCAGGGCTTCCCAGTCCACCTCCTGGGGCTGGGTCACTTGCCCTGGCCCTTGCGGTACGGCATGCCGTCCGCCTTCGGCATCCGCAGGCGCTGCGCCGACAGGGCGAGCACCAGCAGCGTCATCAGGTACGGGGCCGCGTCGACGAACTGGCTCGGGACCTGGTCCGTCAGCGCGTACCAGATGAACAGCGCCACGGCGAAGGCCGCCGAGACACCGGCCTGGACGTACTTCTTCTTGTACAGCTGCCAGGCGCAGACGAGCAGCAGCAGGATCGCGATGAGCAGCAGCATCGCGTGGACGTTCTCGGCGCCGCCGCGCAGCTTGAGGCTGTCGATGAAGCCGAAGAGGCCCGCGCCCAGTGCCATGCCGCCCGGCATCCAGTTGCCGAAGATCATCGCGGCGAGACCGATGAAGCCGCGGCCGCCGGTCTGGCCCTCCTGGTAGATGGGGCTGGCGACGATCGACAGGAAGACGCCGCCGAGTCCGGCGAGGGCGCCCGAGACGACCACGGCGATGTACTTGTACTTGTAGACGTTGACGCCCAGCGACTCGGCGGCGATGGGGTTCTCGCCGCAGGAGCGCAGCCGCAGACCGAAGGTGGTCCGCCACAGCACCCACCAGCTGCCGGGGATCAGCAGCAGGGCGACGACGGTCAGCAGCGACAGCTCGGTGACCAGGCCGCCGATGATGCCGGCGAGGTCCGAGACGAAGAACCAGTGCTTGCCCTGGAGGTCCGCCATCCAGTCGGACAACCCCGGCACGGTGATCTTGTAGATCTCCTCGACGCGCGGGGACTGCTTGGAGGAGCCGCCCGGGGCATCGGCGAACGTGAAGTTCGACAGGTACTGGGTGAAGCCCAGCGCCAGGATGTTGATGGCCACACCGGAGACGATGTGGTTGACGTTGAAGGTCACCGTGATGATCGCGTGCAGCAGGCCGCCGACGGCGCCGCCCGCGATGCCCACGAGGACACCGGTCCACGGACCCCACTGGTAACCCGCCCAGGCACCGAACCAGGTGCCGAGGATCATCATGCCTTCGAGGCCGATGTTGACGACGCCCGCACGCTCGGCCCACAGGCCGCCGAGACCGGCGAGGCCGATCGGCACCGCGAGCGAGAGGGCGCCGGAGACCTGGCCGACGGAGGTCAGGTCGTTCGCGCCACTGATCAGGCGGACCACCGAGACGAGCGCGAGGGCGCCCGCGACGATCAGCATGATCCAGGGAAGGGTGAGCTTCTTGCGGCCGCCGGACTTCTTCGGGGCGGCGGCCGTCGCGGAAACGGTGCTGGTGCTCACGCCGCGACCTCCTTGTCGGTGGTGATGGCGTGCCCGGCGGCCAGTTCCTCGCCGACCTTCTGCTGCTGGCGTCGGATGCCGTAGCGGCGTACGAGCTCGTACGAGACGACGACCGCGATCACGATCAGACCCTTCATGATCGTGCCGATCTCCTTCGCGTACCCGGCCTGGTCGAGCGAGGCCGAGGCCTTGTCGATGAAGGCCATCAGGAGCGCGGCGAAGAAGATGCCGATCGGGCTGTTGCGGCCGAGCAGCGCGATGGTGATGCCGGTGAAGCCGACACCGACCGGGAAGCCGAGGTTGTACGTGTGGGTCTCGCCCAGCAGCTGCGGCATGCCGGACAGGCCCGCGACGGCGCCCGAGATCAGCATCGAGGTGATGATCATCTTCTTGGCGTCGACACCGGAGGCCTGCGCGGCGCTCTCGCTGGCGCCGGTGGCGCGCAGGTCGAAGCCGAAGCGCGTGCGGTTCAGGACGAACCAGTAGACGATGCCGAGCGCGAAGGCCACGAAGGTGAAGCCGTAGATCTCCAGGCCGTCACCGAGGGAGAGGGCCGGGAACCAGCCGGACTCGGCGATGTCGCCGGTCGTCAGGTCGTTGGAGCCCTCGGGCTGGACGCCGAGGTTCTTCGGCAGGATCAGCCAGGCGATCAGGCTCGTCGCGATGGCGTTCAGCATGATCGTGGAGACGACCTCGCTGACACCCCGCTTGGCCTTGAGGACGCCGGCGATACCGGACCAGAAGGCACCGGTGAGCATCGCGACGAGCACGATCAGCAGGATGTGCAGCGGCCCCGGCAGCGCGACGGCCGTGCCGACCAGCGCGGAGACCATCGCCGCGAGGCGGTACTGGCCGTCGACGCCGATGTTGAAGAGGTTCATCCGGAAGCCGATGGCCACGGCCAGGGCTGCCAGGTAGTACGTGCCCGCCTGGTTCACGATGAGGACCTGGACGTCCTCGTAGCTCGCGTTCTCCACCATGAGGCGCAGCGGCTCGATCGGGTCGATGCCCGTCGCGGCCAGCACGATCATGGTCAGCAGGAAGGCGGTGACCAGCGCGAGCACGGGCCCGGCGAAGCCGAGGATCAGCCGGTCCTTGTCGAGTTTCTTCATCGGGCCTCGTCCTCCGGTGCGTCGGTACCAGCGTCGGTTCCGGCTGCGGAGTGGTTGTCGGTTGCTTCCAGGTGCCCGGAGGCGGCGCCCGTCATGGCGGTGCCGAGCGCTTCGGGGGTGATGCTCGCGGGGTCCGCCTCCGCCACCAGGCGGCCGCGGTAGATCACGCGCAGGGTGTCGGACAGGCCGATGAGCTCGTCCAGGTCCGCCGAGATGAGCAGGACCGCCAGGCCTTCGCGGCGGGCCTCGCGGATCGCGTCCCAGATCTGCGCCTGCGCACCGACGTCCACGCCGCGGGTGGGGTGGGCGGCGATGAGGAACTTCGGGTTGTGGCTCATCTCGCGGCCGACGATCAGCTTCTGCTGGTTGCCGCCGGAGAGCGAGGCCGCGGTGACCTCGATGCCGGGCGTGCGGACGTCGTACTCGCGCACGATCCGCTCGGTGTCCTTGCGGGCGGCCTTCAAGTCGAGGACGCCGCGCTTGGAGTTCGGGGCCTCGGTGACGTGGCCGAGGATGCGGTTCTCCCACAGGGAGGACTCCAGCAGCAGGCCGTGCCGGTGGCGGTCCTCGGGGATGTAACCGATGCCGTTGACGCGGCGCTTGCGGACGGGAGCCTGGGTGATGTCCTCGCCGTCCAGCGTGATCACGCCGGCGTCGGCGGGGCTCATGCCCATCAGGGCTTCGATGAGCTCCGTCTGGCCGTTGCCCTCGACACCTGCGATGCCCAGGATCTCGCCCTTGTGGATGGTGAAGCTGACGTCGTCGAGCAGCAGTCGGCCGGCCGGGGCGGTCTCGTGCACGTAGGTGTCGCCGGGCGACACGACGGGCGGGGCCACCTCCAGGGGGGCGGCGATCTCGCCGCTCTCGGCGAGCGTCAGACCGCTGACCGTCAGCATCGGAACGTCGGTCACGGTCGACTCGCGGGTCTCGGGCGAGGGCAGCTCCGCGCCGACCATCAGCTCGGCGAGCTGCTTGGTGGTGGCGGTCCTCGGGTCGGCGGTGCCGACCGTGGTGCCGCGCCGGATGACGGTGATGTCGTCGGCGACCTTCAGTACCTCGCCCAGCTTGTGCGAGATGAAGATGACGGTCAGGCCTTCGGCCTTGAGCTCGCGCAGGTTGCCGAAGAGGGCGTCCACCTCCTGCGGCACGAGCACGGCGGTCGGCTCGTCGAGGATGAGGATCTTCGCGCCGCGGTAGAGGACCTTGAGGATCTCCACCCGCTGCCGGTCGGCGACGCCGAGGTCCTCGACCAGGGCGTCGGGACGTACGCCGAGGCCGTACGCGTCCGAGATCTCCTGGATCCTCTTACGGGCCTTGGAGCCGATGCCGTAGAGCTTCTCGCCGCCGAGAACCACGTTCTCCAGGACGGTGAGGTTGTCGGCGAGCATGAAGTGCTGGTGCACCATGCCGATGCCGCGGGCGATGGCATCGCCGGGGCTGTGGAAGGAGACCTGCTCCCCGTCGACGGCGATGGTGCCCTCGTCCGGCTTCTGCATGCCGTAGAGGATCTTCATCAGGGTCGACTTGCCGGCGCCGTTCTCGCCGATCAAGGCATGGACCGTGCCCTTGCGGACGGTGATCGCGATGTCCTTGTTGGCGACGACGCCGGGGAAGCGCTTGGTAATGCCGTGCAGTTCTACGGCGGGGGGCGGGCTGGACGCGTTGATGACGCACTCTCCTTGGCGCGGAAGGAGCGGAGGCAGGGGAACAGGGCGGAGATCGGCCGGGCGGGTGGGCGGGAGGAGGACGGTATCGCGTCCACGATGCCTCTACGCGCGTAGCACTGTCGGAAGTGAAAACTTGCGGCCAAGTGGCCACAAGTGAGCACTTCACTCGGTCAGACGACCACCGGACGCGGCTCGGGGCCCGGGAGCGGCAGAGAGACCGCTTCCCGGACCCCGGACACCACGACCAGCTGCAAGGCGGGGCCTTACGGGGCGGTCTTGACCGTGATCTTCTTGGCGATGATGTCGGCCTTGGCCTTCTCCACCGCGGCGATGACGTCGGTCATCTCCTTGTACTTCGGGTTGGAGTCGGCCAGGCCGACGCCGTCCTTGTCCAGGCCGTAGCGGATCTCACCGGTGGTCGGCTTGCCGTCCTTGACCGACTTGATCAGGTCGTAGACGGCGTCGGAGACGTCCTTGGTGACCGAGGTCAGGATGCTCTCCTTGTACTTCGACAGACCGGCCTGGTTGTACTGGTCGGAGTCGACGCCGATGGCCCACTTGCCCTTGGCGGAGGCGGCCTCGATGGCACCCGAGCCGGCGAGGCCGGCGGCGGCGTAGACGACGTCCGCGCCCTTGTCGAGCTGACCGTTGGCCGTGGCCTTGCCGAGGTCGGGCTTCGCGAACCCGTCCATGTTCGGGGGCTGGGTCAGGTACTGGGTCAGCACCGTGGCGTTCGGGTTGGTGTCCTTGACGCCCTGGACGAAGCCCGCCTCGAACTTCTTGATCAGCGGAACCTCGACACCGCCGATGAAGCCGACCGTGTTGGTCTTGGACACCTTGGCGGCGGCGACGCCGGCCAGGTAGGAGCCCTGCTCCTCGTTGAAGACGAGGTTGGCGACGTTCGGGCCGGTCACCGAGGTGTCGTCGATGATGCCGAACGTGGTGTCCGGGAACTTCGGCGCGACCTTCTTGATGGCCGGGGCGTAGGCGAAACCGACGCCGATGACCGGGTTGTTGCCCTTGCGGGCCAGCTCGGTGAGGCGCTGGACCTTGTCGGCCTCGCCCTCGCCGTCGGTGGGCTCCGCCTCGGCGCCCTTGATCTTGAGGTCCTTCTCGGCCTTCTCGAGACCGGCGTAGGCGGCGTCGTTGAACGACTGGTCGCCGCGGCCACCGATGTCGTACGCGATCGCCGCGCTGGCGACCTTCTGGTCGGTGGACGTGCCGGAGGGGGTGTCCGACGACTTCTTACCGCCACAGGCGGTGGCCGAGAGGGCCAGCGCAGCGGACGCGAGGCCCACGGTGGCGATCCTGGTGATCCGGCGCAAGGGGAGGCTCCTTCAAAACCTGACCGAAGCGCCACGACCGGCGCTGGTTTCGCCGCGATCGTAACGCGCGTAGATGTCAGTTAAAGGCGCGTTCATGAGTCGTTATCGGATCGTCGCGAACCGGACAGTGACCGATCAGTGACTCCCTCCGCGCACAGCCCTTGCGTCCCAAGGGCTGGACATGTCTGCCGCGACGGCCGCAGCCCGTGTAAAGGCCGCGGCCGATGCGTCCGGCTTCAGCGTTCTCAGGGGTTCAGCGGTCGCCGTGCCCGCCCGGTCCGACGCGGCGGCCGTCCAGCAGGGCGGCGGCCGTGAAGAACTCCACGCCGAAGCCGATCGCGGACTCGTCCACGTCGAAGTCGCCCCGGTGCAGATCCCGCTGGGCGGTGTCCCCCGGCTTGTGGACCCCCAGGCGGGCCATGGCGCCCGGCACGTGCTCCAGGTACCAGGAGAAGTCCTCCCCGCCCAGGCTCTGCTCGGTGTCCTCGACCGCCTCGGCGCCGCACCGGGCGGCCATCGCCTCCCGCAGCAGTTCGGTGATCACCGGGTCGTTCACCACCGGCGGGACGCCCCGGACATAGGTGATCTCCGACTTGGCCCGGTGCAGGCCCGCGATCTCGTCGATCGCGGCGTGGATCTGGTCGGGGGCCTCGTGCCAGGCGTTGATGTCCAGGCAGCGGACCGTTCCGGACAGCTCGGCGTGCATCGGGATGACGTTGCAGGCGTGCCCGGCCTCGATCCGGCCCCAGGTGACCGACATGCCGGAACGGGCGTCCATCCGGCGGGCCAGTACGGCCGGCAGGTCCACGGCGACCCGGGCGGCGGCCGTCACGAGGTCGGTGGTCAGGTGCGGGCGGGCGGTGTGGCCGCCGGGGCCGGCGAGGGTGAGTTCCAGGCGGTCGCAGGCCGAGGTGATCGGCCCGGGGCGCAGCCCGATCCGTCCGGCGTCGACGCGCGGGTCGCAGTGCACCGCGATGATCTTGCCGACGCCGTCCAGGACCCCGGATTCGATGGCCTCGCTCGCACCGCCCGGCAGCACCTCCTCGGCGGGCTGGAACAGCAGGCGCACCGGCCGGGGCAGCAGCCCCTGGCGGTCGAGTTCGGCGAGTACCAGTCCGGCGCCGAGGACGACGGCGGTGTGGACGTCGTGGCCGCAGGCGTGGGCGCGGTCCGGGACGGTGGATCGGTACGAGACGTGCGTCTTGGCATCCGGGATGGGCAGGGCGTCGATGTCCGCGCGCAGGGCCAGCATCGGCCGGCCGCGGTCCCACGTACCGATGTCACAGATCAGGCCGGTGCCGGACTTCAGGATGCGTGGGCGCAGACCGGCCTTCTCCAGTCTGGCCTTGATCGCCGCCGTGGTGCGGAACTCCTGGTTCCCTAGCTCGGGGTGCATGTGCAAGTCCCGGCGGAAGGCGATCAGTTCGGCACGCAGGTGGTCCGGAAGCTTGCCGGGAAGCTCGGGCCGGTCGGGCGCGGCGGGCCGGTCGGTCTGGGACTCGCGGGACATCAACTGGTTCACCCGTTGAAGGGTAGGCGTACGAACGGGTCAACTGGCTGGAGATCACCAAAAGTTCATGCCGTTAGGGGATAGAAACCCGGCCTCTGGACGCATGACCGTATGCGCCCGGGGGTACACTCACGCGCTCATCCGGCCGCGGGAGCCGCCTGAGCGGGGAGTCTGCGCACATCGCGGGCGGTCTCGGTGACCCCGGCGAGGAAGCTGCGGGCCCGCGGCGAGGCGGCGGCGGTGAGCCAGGCGGGGTCCAGATCGCATACGGCAACGGTCACACCGGTACCGGACAGCGCGTACGGCAGCGTGTGGACGACGGTGGACGGAAAGCTGACGACCGTACGGCCGATCGGGCCGCGCCGCGCGATGAGCTCCAGCGGCAGGTCGGGACGTACGATCTCCAGCCCCGTCGCCTCGCTCAGCGCGCGCAGCTTCTCCGGGGACTCGCGGCGGTGCGCGAAGTACCGGGTGACGCCGTGCTCGCGGGTCAGGGCGCACACGGCCTCCAGGTAGCGGGCCGGGTCCACGACGCCCGTCTCCACGAGGGAGGTGCCGACCAGGTCGGTGCCCTTGGTCAGGCGCGGCGGGCCGAAGCGGGAGCGGGTCCAGGCGAAGTCGTTGACGCGCAGCTCCATGCCGGGCAGCGCGGTGACCGGCATGGAGGTGAACACCTCCACCCGGCGGCCCGTACGGGCCCCCTGGCGCGGGGTCAGCCGCCGCCGGGCCGTGCCCGACACCGGGGCGTACACCAGCTCGCGGGCCCGGGAGGCGGCGCCGCCACCGGTGCGGTGCCAGCGGCGCAGCCGCTCCCCGCGCCCGAGCTGCGCGACGAACTCCATGGTGGCGGTGCCGTCGTCCACGACCACCAGCTCGGCGGCCCGGGCGGGGGCGAGCAGCAGCTGGACGAAGCGGGAGAAGGGATCGCCGACCACGATCCGCTCGGCCCGGCGCACGGCGGCGGCGAGTACGGCGAGCGCCTTGAGCGGGGCGCCGGAACCGCCGCGGACCTCCTGCCACTGGACGGCGTACCCCTCGTCGCGGGCGATTGCGGCGATCCGGCGCAGCTGTCCCCGGGACATCGGGTCGGTGGGCGGCAGGACGACGATGAGCGGGGACGGCCCGTCGGCGGACGGGGTGCGGGAGTCCGGCTGACGGGGGACGGCGCCGAGCAGCGGGCCGCCCCCCGCCCGCGCGGCGCTGTGCGCGTACGCCCACTCCAGCACGTTGAGGAGCTGGACCGGGCTCTCGACGAGAGCCAGGGTGGAGGCTGTGGGGGTCACCGTTACTCCTCGATCGCTGGACGAAGGGCGGGGCGGGGCGGTCAGGCGGACGCGAGCGCGCCCTGGACGCGGCGGAGCTTCTTCATCGGGCCGAGTTCGGAGTCGTAGACGCGCTTGACGCCGTCGCCGAGGGCCGTCTCGATGGTGCGGATGTC
>NZ_JBSFTP010000096.1:0-25709 GCF_053591315.1 Streptomyces sp. NPDC003042 | reverse complement strand
TTGGACGGGTCCTTGCCGGAGAAGGCGCCGCCGCCGTGGCGGGCCATGCCACCGTACGTGTCGATGATGATCTTGCGGCCGGTCAGACCCGCGTCGCCCATCGGGCCGCCGATCTCGAAGCGCCCGGTCGGGTTCACCAGCAGCCGGTAGCCCTCGGTGTCGAGCTTGATGCCGTCCTCGACGAGCTGCGCCAGCACGTGCTCGACGACGAACGCGCGGATGTCGGGAGCGAGCAGCGAGTCGAGGTCGATGTCCGCGGCGTGCTGCGAGGACACGACGACCGTGTCCAGGCGCACGGCCTTGTCGCCGTCGTACTCGATGGTGACCTGGGTCTTGCCGTCAGGGCGCAGGTACGGGATGGTCCCGTTCTTGCGGACCTCGGACAGGCGGCGCGAGAGCCGGTGCGCGATGTGGATCGGGAGCGGCATCAGCTCGGGCGTCTCGTCGCAGGCGTAGCCGAACATCAGGCCCTGGTCGCCCGCGCCCTGCTTGTCGAGCTCGTCACCCTCCTCACCCGCGGCGGCACCCTCGACCCGCTTCTCGAAGGCGGTGTCGACGCCCTGCGCGATGTCCGGGGACTGGGCGCCGATGGACACCGACACGCCACAGGAGGCGCCGTCGAAGCCCTTCTTCGAGGAGTCGTAGCCGATGTCCAGGATCGCCTCGCGTACGAGCTGGGCGATCGGCGCGTACGCCTTCGTCGTCACCTCGCCCGCGATGTGGACCAGGCCCGTGGTGATCAGCGTCTCCACCGCCACCCGGGAGGTGGGGTCCTCGCGGAGCAGCGCGTCGAGGATCGTGTCGCTGATCCGGTCGGCGATCTTGTCGGGATGCCCCTCGGTGACCGATTCGGAGGTGAACAGCCGCTTGCTCACTGCGCCACCTCGACCGGGAAGAAGTGGGCCTCGATGGCGGCGAAGGTGCGGATCTCGTCGATTTCCAGCGTCTCCATCTGGATCGACCGCCCGCTGTGCTGCTCCAGCAGGAAGACGAACTCCACGAAGGACAGCGAGTCGATGAGCCGGTGCTCGATGAGGTCCAGGTCGGAGGGGATGTCTTCGAGCTCGGTGTGGCGGGCGAGGAGCCAGTTCTTCATCTGCTGCAGACCGTCGGACATGAGGGTTCTCCTTGAAGTGCTGTCTGTGGGTGAGGTGTGGTGCGCGGTTGCGTCGGCCGGATCCGGGAGACCCGCCGGGAGGGGGTGTCCTTCGGAGCCGGCCTGGAGTACTGGGGTGGCCACGGCGACCGCGTAGTCCACGTCGTGGCTGATCGACACAGAGATGTCGGCGATGCCGCACTCGGCGGCCATCTCGGCCGCGCCCCGTCGAAGCTCGACGAGCGGCCAGCCGCCTTCGGAGCGCCGTACGACGATGTCGAGCCAGGGCAGGAACCCGCCCCGGGCTCGGAAGGTCTTGAACGCCGCTTCCTTCGCCGCTATCCGGCCGCACAGGCCCAGTACGTCGAGCCCGTAGATCCTTCGGCAGTCGGCGAGTTCGCCGGGGGTGAGGATCCGCTCGAAGATGTCCTCGCCGTACTCGGCGAGCAGCCGGCGGACGCGGGTGACGGACACGATGTCCATGCCGAGATTCGCCCAGCCCGGCCCGCCCGCCGGCGGGGCGAGGGGTCGGGTCGCCACGTCAGATCGCCGGCCCGGCCGCATTCGCGCGCAGGACGGCCTCGGTCGCCGCCTCCCAGCTGCCGTGGCGTCGGGTCAGCGCGGACAGCCAGCGCTCCAGGCCGAACGCGGCGCAGCTGGTGAAGGCCGGGGTGCCGCTCGATTGCAGTGTGATCCGGCACCGGTCACCGAAGAAATTGCGGTGCGTGTTGACCGAGGCGATCGCCAGGTCCTCGTACAGGAACTCGTGCTTGACCGGGGTGAGCCGCTGGAGCACGGCCTTCGAGCTGCCCTTGTCGAAGAACGGGTCGCAGGCGGCCTCCTTGCGCAGCGGCAGGTCCACGGCCGCGGCGAAGGCCTGGATCCGGGCGGTGAACGCGGCGAGGTGGGACTCGGCGTGCTCACGGGTACCGATCGCCACGACCTCCCGCATGCGGAAACCGAGCTGCCGTCGCAGGCCCTCGTAGTACTCCTCCTGGCGGAAGCACCAACCGACAACCGTGACCAGCGTGTCGTCGGCGACCTGGCGACCCTGGTGGTCGATGTACACGGCGTAGCACGACGCGGACGGCAGACCCAGCACCGCGGGTTGCAGCGCACCGCGCGGAAAACTGCCGGAATCCGTACAGAACGCGCTGGTCTCCCGGGCCGCCAGGTCGAGCGGGGCGGCGAGGACGGCCTGGTGCGGGAAGTTGTCGTAGTAGTCGAGGCGGGCCAGGTCGGCGGCCGGCAGCAGCGGAGGCATGGTCATCGGGCGGGCGCCCGCGCTCACGCCCCAGCTCTCGAAGGTGTCGTCGAGGAGCCGCAGGAGTGCGGTTCCCTCGGGTCCGAGGGACGGCAGGCCCCTCGTCTCCCCGACGCTCGCAGGCGGATGTGTCACGGTCATGGTGGGGTCCCTCTCGGACGGCGGACGGCTCGTTCAGACGACGGGCAGTACGTCGTCGGTGAAGATCCCGGTCTTCAGGAAGAAGCCGAGCGGCTTGCGGATGGCCTTGCGCTCGTACGGACGGCGCCCCTCGTCGGCGACCAGGGCGTTGCGTAGGGCCAGCGGGTCGGCGATGCCCGCGTCGCGGTAGACGTGCGGGTTGTAGAGGGAGTTGACGCTGTAGACGACGTACCGCTTGAGGTACGCCTCCACCTCGGCGATCCGCTGGGCGGGAACGGTGTCCTTCATCCGCTTGAAGAGCAGGGACACCAGCTCGCGCCCGAAGGCGATGTGCCGGGACTCGTCCTGGTGGTGGATGCGGTTGACCTCGCGGATGGTGTGGCACAGGGACTCGTCCCGCGCCATCCGCGTGTTGTAGTGGTCGACGAGCTCCTCGAAGAACAGGATCCGGGCGAACACCAGGAAGTTCTCCACCTCCGGCTCCCACGCGGAGTCGGCGCGCATGGCGGTCGAGCTGTAGATCTTGTCGCCGTAGCGGCGGCAGAACTCGGCGAAGAACCACATGTGTTCGTTCTCTTCGCCGATGAAGTGGTGGAAGAAGTCCGAGGGGACTTCGAAGCCGGGCATGTGGATCCGGCCGACGACCTCGATGAGCAGCTCACGGATGCCGTGCACGTTGAGGCTGTAGAAGTTGATGCTCTCCCACTTGGAAAGGCGCTGGACGGTCTCCTCGCCGAGCTCCTCGTAGAAGGGGGTGCCGTAGACGGTGAGCAGCTCGGGGGTCATCCACATCCGGCCCTCTTCGAGCTTTTCGGGCCAGTCGAACTGCTGGTAGGGGTTGTAGTACTCCTCGATGGAGCGCGAGCTGAGCCGTTCCAGGACTTCCAGGAAACGGTCGCTGACGGGCAGGGGGGCGGCGACGCCCATGGAGTCTCCCTCGGTGTGTGGTGGATGCGGCGCGGGGCGCGGGCTCAGGGCCGGACTTCGTAGACGGCGTTGACCGGCGTCTCGGTCGCGCGGCGCCAGCGGGTGAAGCCGGCCTCCTCGGCGATGGCGCGGAACGCCTTCTCGCCGGAGTGGTTGCCGAGCGCGTGGGGACCTCGCTGGGCAACGGCCACGGGCAGGCACATCACGGCGGACAGGGCCATGAACATGCGGGCGGCGGGAGTCTGCGTGTCGATGTCCGCGGGCGAGACGTTCGACTCGACGAGCATCCACGTCCCCTCGCCGTCGAGGGACTTGTGCACGTGCTGGGCGGCGGCGACCGGGTCGCCCATGTCGTGCAGGGCGTTGAAGAAGGTGACCAGGTCGTAGCCGGTGCCGGGGTAGTCGTCGGCCGAGGCGACGTCGAAGACGACGCGGTCGGAGAGTCCGGCCTCCTCGGCGAGCTGCCGGGCGATGGAGATGGCCTCTTCGGAGTAGTCGAAGCCGTGCACGGTCGCCTCGGGGAAGGCCTTCGCGATGAGCAGCGTGGTGTGCCCGACGCCGCACCCGACGTCGGCCACGGTGCCGCCGGCCGCCAGCTTGCCGGTGACCCCGTGCAGGGCGGGCAGCCAGTCGGGGACGAGCCGGTGCTCGTAGGTGGGCTGGAAGAAGCTTCCCATCCCGGTGTCCAGTGCCGGGTCGTGTTCCGCCCAGCCGACGCCGTCGCCCGAGCGGTACGCGTCGACGAGCAGGTCCTCGGTGGCGTACAGCGCCTTGAGGGCGGTGAAGAACCCGGCGGCGAAGGTGAGCGCCTGCGGGTCGGCCAGCACGGGCACGTGGTCGGCGGGCAGCGTGTAGGTGTCGGCGCTCGGGTGGCGTTCGACGTACCCGGCGCTCAGCTGGGCGTGCAGCCACTCCTCCGCGTACCGCTGGGCGATCCCGGTGCGCTCGGCGAGCCCGGCCGGGGTCAGGGGTCCGGCTTCGGCCAGCGCGCGGTACAGGCCGAGCCGTTCGCCGAGGGCGACGGTGAGGCCGCGTACGGCGGCGCCCGCGTCGCTGATCACGCGCTGGTGGAACTCGTGGGTGCCGCTCATGCCGCCACCGCCTCTGCGGTCGGAAGGTCACAGGTGAACAGGAAGGAGCGCGGGACGCCCGGGACGGTGCGCGGCGGGACCGGGTACGGCCAGCGGTCGAAGTCGGCGCCCGGCTCTCCCGGCTGGCGCACCTCGCGTACGTCCCACCCGCTGTCGGCGAGGAGCCGCTCGGGCGTCTCCGTGCCGAACAGCCACGGGTTGCCGTCCTCGGCGAGGCAGTTGAGGAAGGGGCGGGAGAGGGGGTTCTCCAGCGCGGCCTTGCTGATGACGTCTCCGAGCAGCACCGAGCCGGGCGCGGAGTGTACGGCGAGCGTGGAGAGCAGGTTGCGCACGGCGTCCTCGGGGAGGAAGAAGAGCAAGCCCTCGACCACCCACAGCACCGGCTCGTCGCCGCTCCAGCCGGCCTCCTCGAGCGGGCCGGTCCAGTCCTGCGTCAGGTCCACGGGCACGGTGACGCGGGTGCGCCCGGCGGGAGCGGGCTCGTCGGCGAGCATCCGCGCCTTGGCCTCCAGGAGCGCCGGGCGGTCGAGCTCGTAGACGCTCACCCCGTCGGGCCACGGGAGCCGGTAGAAGCGCGTGTCCATGCCGGCGGCGAGGAACACCACCTGCCGGATGCCGTGCTCCTCGACTGCCCTGGCGATCGCCCGGTCCAGGTAGGTGGTGCGGATGGCGAGGAACGGTACGGTGCCGGCTCCCGCGTAGCGCTCCAGGAGTTCGAAGCCGATGTCGTCGGCGACGGTGCGCGCGTAGGGATCGGCGAACAGCCTGTCCTCGCGGTCGGTCTCCAGGGCTCGCGCTGCGGCGGTCCACTGGGCGGTGCGGGATACGGCCTCCACAGGAGGTCTCCCTTCACATCGGGGGGATGGGGTACGGGCAGGCACGGTGTCCGGGGCGGCCCGGGGCGGCGAGGTCAGACCATGGATCGCACGCAGGCGACCGGGTCCTCCGCGCCGGACTTGGTGCCGCAGCGCGCGGTGGGGGGATCTACTGGTCGGCGCTGGAAGATGCTGTGCAGGATCATGCTGAAGACGACGGCCCCGTCAGCGTCCAGGAGCAGGCACTTGGGCTGTACGACGCCGGTGGTCGGATTGAACGGCGACGGCCGGGATCCGAGGATCTCCAGCCGGGCGGTGAGGACGTCACCCGGGCGTACGGGACGCACGTAGCGGATCTCGTCGACCCCCGGGGAGCCGGCGCAGGCGCTGTAGGCGAGCAGCCCGTCGACGTAGCGCCGCATGAACATCGAGGCGGTGTGCCAGCCGCTGGCGATCAGACCGCCGAACGGTGAGGCCGCGGCGCGTTCGGGGTCCGTGTGGAAGGGCTGCGGGTCGAAGCGCTTTCCGAACTCCAGCACCTCCTCGGCGGTGACGGTGACGGTGCCCAGCTCGTGGACGTCACCGGTCCGGAAGTCCTCGAAGTAGCGCATCACGCGCCCCCCTTGACATAGAACAGCGTTCCTTGGCGTGAACCAATCTACGAATCACCCATTTATTTTGTCAACCCAAAACAACTGCGGATAGGGCCTGTTCGATGTCTCGCCACAGGTCCTCGGGGTCCTCGATGCCGACCGACATCCGCACCAGGCCCGCTCCGATGCCGGCCGCCGCCAACGCCCCTTCGTCCAGCTCGCGATGGGAGGTACTGGCCGGATGCGTCACCAGCGTCTCCACTCCGCCCAGGGACAGCGCGAGCCGCGCCACGCGGACGCCCTCCACGCACACCCGACCCGCATCCCGGCCGCCGGCCAGTTCGAACGAGAGCAGCCCTCCCCCACCGGAGAGCACCTCGCGCGCGGCGGCGTACGAGGGGTGGCCGACGAGCCACGGCCAGTGGACGGCCGTGACGGCGGGATGGCCGGCCAGCCGGGCCGCCAGCACTTCGGCGTTGGAGCAGTGCTCCCGCATGCGCAGGGGCAGGGTCGGTATCCCGCGCAGGGTCAGCCAGGCGGCGAACGGGTCGGCGCAGGCGCCGAGTTCCACCGTGCGCGGCCATATCTCCCGCCGCAGGCCGTCGTCCGCGAAGACGGCGGCGCCACCGAGGACGTCGGAATGTCCGGACAGGTACTTGGTCGTGGAGTGGAGCACGATGTCGGCGCCGAGTTCGATGGGGCGGCACAGGACGGGCGAGGCGAGGGAGTTGTCCACGGCGCTGAGGACGCCGCGCCGCCGGGCCGCGGCCAGCAGCCCCGGCAGGTCCGGGACCTGGCCGGTCGGGTTCGCGATGGTCTCCAGTACGAGCAGCCTGGTCCGGGGCCCCGCGAGCGCCTCGAACTCGGCCACCTCATCGCCGCTGATGTACGCGACGTCGACGCCGTACCGGTCCGCCAGGTCGTTCAGGGCCGCGTACGTCCCGCCGTACAGGCACCGCTGGGCGATCACCTGATCGCCCGGGCGCAGCAGCGCCAGCAGGACGCCGCTGATGGCTCCCATGCCCGAGGCGAAGGCGATGGCCGAAGCCCCGCCCTCCAGGCCGGCGAGCGTCTGCTCCAGAGCGCGGACGGTGGGATTGCCGCGGCGGCTGTAGACGTACTGGCCGTCGGGGCCGGCCATGGCCTCGGCCAGCTCGTCCGCGGAGCCGAAGGCGAAGGCGGACGACTGCACGAGGGGAACCGACAGCGGCCAACTGCCCTGTGGCAGAGGCTGGTTCACGACGTGCACGGCACGGGTTCGGATGTCTTCCATGGGATCTCCTTCTACGGACGGGCGGAGGCGGAGCGGAAAAAGGGGTCGCCCGACGTCCTGGGAGGACATCGGGCGACCCCTTGACGCGTGCGGGGACGAGGCCCCGTACGTCACACCTTGACGGTTTCGCTCTGGGGGACGGGGGCGGAGGATGCGGCGGCGGCCTTGTCGCCCTTCATGAGCAGGAGGGTGATCACGGCGCCGGCGGCCGCGATGCCGGCGGCGCCGAGGAACGCGGCGCTGAAGCCGTCGGTGAGGGCGGGCAGGTTGCCGAGCTCCCCGGCGCCCTGCGTGGTGGCGAGGGCGGTCAGGGCGGCGAGGCCCAGGGCCGAGCCCACGTTGTACGTGGTGTTGACGATGCCCGAGGCCAGGCCCGCCTGCTCCTGGGGAGCGCCCGACATCGCGGCGATCATGGCGGGGATGTAGGCGAGCGCCATGCCGAGCGCGGCGACGAGCGAGGCCGGCAGGACGTCGACCAGGAAGGTGCCGGTCGGCTCGACGGCCGACAGCCAGACCAGGCCGGCGGCGAGGGCCAGCAGACCGCCGACGATCAGCGGCTTGGCGCCGAACCTGCCCATGAGGCGGGAGGTGATCGCGGTCATGAAGATCATCAGCAGGATGGTCATGGGAAGCAGCGCGGCGCCGGAAGCGAAAGCACCGTAGTTCAGGACCTGCTGGAGATAGAGGTTCAGGAAGTACCACATCGGGATCCACGCGGCACCGAGCAGCGTCATCGCGAGGTTGGCCGAGCCGAGACGCGGGACGCGCCACACGCTGAGCGGCATGAGCGGCTCGCGGATGAACTTCTGGATCGCGAAGAAGACGACGAGCAGGACCGCGGCGCCGATCAGCTCCAGGACGGTGGCGGTGGAGCCCCAGCCCACTTCGGGTGCACGGACGACGGCGAACACGGCGAGCGCGAGTCCGGCGGTGACGGCGACCGCGCCGAGGACGTCCACGGAGCCGCGGCGGGGGGCGACGGCCGGCAGCAGCTTGGTCGCGGCGAGGGTCGCGAGACCGATCGGGATGTAGATGATGAAGACCCACTGCCAGCTCATCCACTCGGTGAAGACACCACCGAGGAACACGCCCGCGGTACCGCCGGCGGGGGCGGCCGCGCCGTACAGCGCCATGGCCTTGCCGAGCTCCTTCGGGTCGTGCATGAAGAGCATCATCAGCAGGGTCATGGCCGCCGGTGCGATCAGTGCGCCACCGACGCCCTGGACGGCGCGGCCGATGATCTCGACCGAGGCCGTCTGCGCGGCGGCGGCGAGGATCGAGCCGACGATCATGACCACCCAGCCGGAGGCGAAGACCCTGCGGGCTCCCAGGAGGTCGGAGAGGCGACCGCCGAGCAGCAGTAATCCGCCGAACACGATGACGTAGGCGTTGAAGACCCACTGCAACTCGCCCTGCGAGAAGCCGAGGTCCTTCTGCATCTCGGGGAGCGCGACTCCGATGATCGAGGTGTCCATGATGACCATGAACTGCGCGGCGGCGAGCACGGCAAGTGCCCACCAGCGCAGGGGATTGACGGTTGACATTGCCCTGACCCTTCCCTGGTCCATACCCCTGGGGGGTACCTTCGCGGAGCAACGTAGCATACCCACTGGGGGTATGTAAGAGTGAGATGAGGGCGATCCGCAGGGCGCAGGGCAGCCGGAGGCCGGGCAGTGAACCGGGCGAATAATCGAATGCGGGAGCGGGGTCGCGCCCCGTACGGTCGACCCTCGTGGAAACGCTCACCGAGAACCAAATCCGCTCGTCCTTCGTGAATTGCACCAAGGGCGAGGCAACCCGCCTGAAACTCCCCCTGGACTTCGCCGAACTCCCCTGGGAGGACCTGGACTTCCTGGGCTGGATCGATCCGGGCGCACCCCTGCGGGCGCACCTGGTCCTGGCGCGGCCGCAGGGTCCCCTCGGCATCACCCTGCGCGTGCCGGGCCTGGCCCGCACCAGCGCGGTGAAGTCCAGCCTCTGCCAGCTCTGCCTCACCGGGCACGCCTCCTCCGGCGTCACCCTGTTCACGGCCCCGCTGGCGGGGGCGCGGGGCCGTGCGGGCAACACCGTGGGCCTCTACGTATGCGCCGACCTCGCCTGCTCCCTCTACGTACGGGGCAAGCGGCAGCCCAAGCTGCGCAGCGGCCGGTACGAGGAGAGCCTGGGCCTGGAGGAGCGGATCGAGCGCACGGTCGGCAACCTGGACGGCTTCGTCACGAAGGTGACGCGGGGCTGAGTACGCGCCCGCCGCGTCAGCCGATGTGCGCCTTGACCTCGCCGTACACCGCCGCGCTGGTGCGCAGTTCGGCGTGGCCGATACAGGCCGTCTCGTGGTTGGCGGCGCCCGCGAGGACGACGCTGCTGTCGGGGTTGACGACGTTGTCGCAGGGTGAGCGCCATGTGGCGTACCGCGGGGAGCCGGGGGTCTCGTCGTCGGAGTTGAGGGCGTTCAGGAAGCCGGAGCCGGGGCGCATCTCCAGGCAGGAGGCTCCGCCGCACCAGTACGCCAGGTCGGTGCCGTGGTTGGGTCCCCCGAGGGAGACCCAGGCGTCGACCTTGGAGCCGGCTTCCAGGTTCTTGGTGTAGTAGCGGGAGGACAGCGCGCCCATGGAGTGCGTGACGACATCGACCTGGGTGGCGCCGGTGGCGGCCAGCACGCGGTCGATCTCCTGGGCGAGTTGGGAGGCCGTCGTGACGTTGGACTGGTCGGTGTCATAGGTCCACTGATCCAGGTGCCCGGCCGGCCAGCCGTCGGCGCCGAAACGGCCGGCCATGGTGTTCCAGGCCGAGCCGTCGGCGTTCCAGCCGTGGACGAAGACGATCGGGTCGGGGCCGGGGGCGGGGGCAGCCGCGGCCGGGGACGTCGTGGCGAGGGGCAGGAGGGCGGCGAGCGTGAGCGCGAGTGCGGGCAGGCCGCGCGACAGGTGGGTGGTCACCTGGGCGTTGTAGCGGCCCGGGGGCCGGATGCGGCAGGGGTGGGAGGGCCGACTCACCCGCGTGGGGGCCATGATTCACCGCAGAAACGTCACGGCCGCCCGTCGCGGAGCCGGGTGGTTTGCGGGCACGGGGGCGGGGCAGCCGCACACCATCAGGAGGTGATCGTCGTGCCCGAGCCAGGAAGCAAGGAGTACGACACCCGGCGCGCGAGGATGCGCAAGGACGCCGAGCGTGCCGGCGTACCGGACAAGAAGGCCAACGTTGAGGCCAACGAGTCCCTGCAGAGCGACGAGGAGTCGCGCGGCAGCGGCCCTCGCACCGACCGAGGCCGCGGCCCCAAGGGCGAGCGCGGCTAGGCCGTCTCCTTCGGATCGTGCCGGTTGGACCCCGCGTTGTCCGGTGCCGTCCCCCGCGAGGCGCGGGGGCGCCCTCTTACGGCCGTACTCGGGCGCTCCGGCAGCCCCGGGTACCTCCCAGCGGTAGCTGGGGGCGAGGTGCGCTGCCCGGCAGCGCGGGGCGGGGCACGATCCGACAGAGACGGCCTGGGCCACGCCGCGAACCGGGCCGGACTGGAGGAGCACCCCGATGACCGGCAAGTCGGAGCCGAACGGCTCCACACCCACCCCCGAGAAGCTTCGGGAGCAGCTGGAGGACACGCGCGCGCAGTTGAGCCGCACCGTCGCGGCCCTGGCCGCCAAGACCGACCTCAAGGGCCAGATGCAGGACAAGATGCACGGAAAGATGACGGCGGTGCGCCACGACGTGACGGCACGGGCGTCGAAGGTCAGGACGCGCGTGCGCGAGACGGCCTCGCACGCCGCGCATGCCGTGCACACCCCGCACACGGGAACAGCGGGCCCGGGCCCCGTCCGGGAGGAGGTCTACGTCACCACCGAGGCCGTCCGGAGCACGTGGTGGTGGCTCGTGCCCGCCGTCGCCGCCGTCCTGTGGATGCTGGCGCGCAAGCGGCGGCACGGGCACGCGTGAGAAGGATCGGCATGCGCTGACCGGTGACCGGGAAGGCGCGTGAGCAGGAAGAGGCGGCGTCGCGGGCGGCTGCCCGCGACGCGCGACGCCGGCGGACGCACGGAGCGGAGAGTGCCATGGACCGTTCACACGAGACCACCGCCCGCAACCGGCCCTCGCGGGCCGCCGCGGACCCTTGGGACGACTTCGCGCAGGTCCTGGACCAGATGAGCCGGTTCGTGCGGCAGGCCGCGGCCCGCTCGGGCAGCGGAGAGCGCCGGCGGTCGAGGGCGAGAGCGACGGAGGAGGAACGGCCCGAATAGCGCCGAGTGCCGTAACCGGAATGGCGGGGGCGCCCGCCCCGGGGCAGCGTGGAGCGCAGACGCGAGGTCGCCCGCCCTGCCCCGAGCTCTCACGAGGTCCGGCCCATGACGCAGACATCCGCCGTGGCTCCCGGCCCCCGGGGAGAACGCCCCCGCCCGCACGCGTACCGGGCGGTCCCCCGCGAGCTGCGGTGGCCGGCCCTCGTCGCCGCGACGTACACGGTGCTCCAGCTGCTGTTCGTCGTGCCCGGGTCGGGTCTCGGCTGGGACGAGACCGTCTACGTCAGCCAGGTCGCCCCGCAGGCACCGGCCGCGTTCTTCAGCGCGCCCCGCGCCCGGGGGATCACCTTCCTCGTCGCGCCGGTGGCCGCTCTGACCTCGTCGGTCGAGGCGCTCCGCGTCTGGCTCGCCCTGCTGTCGGGAGCGGGGCTGTTCCTGTCGATGTGGGTGTGGCGACGGCTCCTGCCCACCGGTGTCCTCGCCCTCGCCGGTGCGCTGTTCGCCGGGCTGTGGACGACCCTGCTCTACGGCTCGCAGGCCATGCCGAACCTCTGGGTCGCGTACGGGGCGCTGATCTCGGTCGGCTGCTTCCTGCGGGCCGCCCGTGACCGGTCCGACCGCGCGGCACTGGCGGGTCTCGGTGGGGGTGTGGCGCTCGCCGCGCTGATGAGGCCCGGCGACGCCTTCTGGCTCGTGCTGCCGCTCGCCGTCGCCGCCCTGGCCGTCCGGGCCTGGCGCCGCCCCGCCCTGCTCGTCGTGCTCGCGGCGGGGGCGGCCCTCGGCAGCGCGGAGTGGGTCGTCGAGGCGTACGTCCGTTACGGCGGCCTTTTCGCCCGGCTCGCCCGTGCCAGCGAGATCCAGGGTGATCTGGGCTGGAACCCGGCCTTCGGCGACCACGCGCGGGCGCTGGCCGGGCGGACCCTGTGCCGCCCGTGCGACGTGCCGTTGCGGCAGCCCGTGGCCGCGCTGTGGTGGTGGGCGCTGCCGCTGCTCGTGGGGGGCGGGGTCCTGGCGGCGGTCCGTGCGCGCAGGGCCGACCGGGCGCCCGTCCTCCTGGCGGCGCTGGTCGGCCTGTCGCTGGCGGCGCCGTACCTGTTCATGGTCGGGTACGCGGCGCCGCGGTTCCTGCTGCCCGCCTACGCGCTGCTCGCGGTGCCGGTCGCGGTGTGCCTGACCTGGCTGCTCGGTGCCGTACGGCCGCGCCCGCTCGCCGTCGGCGCCCTCGTGCTGGGGCTGGCCGCGCATCTGGCCGTGCAGTTCCTCGTCCTGGAGCGAGTGGCGTCGCGCGGCCGGACCAATCGGGTCGCCTTCGGCGCGGTGGCCGCCGAGCTGCACCGCCTGGGTATCCGTCCGCCGTGCCTGGTCAGCGGCGAGGAGGCCGTACGCATCGCGTTCCGCGCGGGCTGCGCGTCCCGTCAGATCGGCGGCCACGATGCCAGCATCACCCCGGCCGGGGTGAGCGCCGCCGCGCGCGGCCGTCCCGTGGCGGTGCTCGTACGGGGGACCGGGCGGCCGCCCGCGTACGCCGCCGGCTGGCGGCGTCACACCCTGCCGGGCCTGCCCGGCACGCCCGAGCTGATCGCCTACCTCGGGCCGGTCACCCGACCCGGAGCCCCGTAGGACGGCGGCCCGCGTCAGCGTCGTCGGCGCAGCAGTCTCCGGAAGAACCGGCGGGCGGAGGCGGCCGGGGACACCGCGCTCGCGCCCCGGCGCGACGGGCCGGCGAGTGCGGCGGGCGAGGGTCCGAAGGGGATGTCGGGCATGAGGTAGCGCGCCCCGTCGATCACCAGGGTGCACAGCGGGGCCTCGCCGGGATCGTCCGGGCTGCCGAGATGGACGGTGAAGGGCTGCGGCGGATCTCCCGGCAGCTCGGCCTTCATCACGGTGAGCCCGGCCGCGGCGGCCTTCCCGACGGCGACGGCCTTCCCGTCGACGAGGACCTCTACGGACTGCCCCGGGCGGCCGTACAGCACGCTGATCGAATGCCCGTTCTGATCCAGGTGGAACCGGTGCCGACTGGCCATCGCTCGCTCCCGAAAACCAGATCTTCCCCTCTTCGTATCGTACGGCGCCCGCGCTACCGGAGCAGGCGGCCGCGCAGCCGGTCGGTGGTGGCGGGGGTGATGCCGACGCGGTCGGCGAGGTAAGCGGACGGGGAGCCGTAGCGGGCCGTGAGATCGGCGAGGACCAGCGACATGACGGTGGCCGGGGCGCGGCCGTACGAGGGCCAGCGCAGGGTGCGGCCGGGGTTGGCGGCGTGCCAGTCGGCGGTGAGGCGGGCGGTGGCCCGTTCGGTGAGGGCGAAGTCGGCCAGGATCTGGTCCTCCGGGACGTCCAGGAGGGTCAGCACCAGCGCGGCGATGAGTCCCGTGCGGTCCTTGCCCGAGGTGCAGTGGAACACGGTCGGGCCGGGGTCGGCGGCGATGAGTTCGAGGGCCTCGCGTATCTCGCGCACGCCGTCCTCGGCCACCTCCGCGAAGCGGTCGGCGAGGTAGCGCCACGGGTCGACGTCGGGGTCGATCGCGGCCTGGTCGTAGGGCCGGTGCTCGATGCTGAGGTTGGCGTACGTGAACCGGTGCGCCTGCGGGACGCGGCCCTTGGCCTCGATCTCCCAGGGATAGCGCAGGTCGATGACGGTACGGATGCCCAGCGCGAGGAAGCGCTCCCAGTCGGCGCCCTGGAGCTTGCCGAGGGAATCGGCCCGGTAGAGGACGCCCCGGGCGACCGTGCGCCCGTCGGAGGCCGAGCGGTAGCCGCCCATGTCACGGAAGTTGTGCAGGCGCTCGAACGCGATGTCCCGTCCGGGCCCGGCGGCGGCCCGGATCTCGTGCGCGTGGGTCAACAGAGGCTCCCTGGAGGTGCGGTGGGGGGTCGTGGGACCAGAATGCCTCAACCCCGCGGCGGTTCGGGGGTGCGGGCCTGGGCCGAACCGATGCCGGGCGTGCGTTGTCGGACCTGTCTGCGACGGTGTGCGTACGGGGCGACGGGACGACGGGAAAGAGACGTCCGGTCCGGCGTGGGAGGGGCATGATGACGGGTCACCATGACGGCTGGGCGGGCGTGGGCTGGGAGGGGTGGAAGGACCACGAGGGCGTCCTGCGGCGCCTCCATCAGGGCGCCGATCCAGAGGTGTGGGGCGGAGGGCGGCCCCTGCACCGGGCGGCGGCCTTCGGCTCACCGGAGGTGGTCACAGAGCTGGCTCGACGCGTCGGGGACGTGGACGCGCTCCAGAACGGGACGACCGCGCTGTGGGAAGCCGTCCTGTCCGACCGACCGGACAACGCGCGGGCCCTCGCCGCTGCCGGAGCGGATCCCTGGCGGCCCTTGATCGGCGGCTGGTCACCGGGGCGGCTCAGCCTGGCCGGACCGACACCGGATCTGTTCGTGGTGCCGGAGGGAGAGCCCGGGCTGAGCGAGGCCGAGCGGACGGTGGCACGGCAGGGCGGACATCTGGTCGCCGCGCTGGGAGACATCTACTACGAGGGCACGGGACTGGCGTGCGTGGCCGGGATCGATGCCGAGGAAGCGGTGCGTCGCTTGGCGGCGACGCCGGCGGGGGGCGAGGAGCTGGAGGAACTGCTGGAGGAACCGTGGGCGTCCGAACTCGACGAGAGCCTGTGGATCGTCGGCGTGACGACCGTGCCGGGTGGCTGCGTCGTCACCCAACCGTGGGGCTACGCGCCCTCGATGCCGGGTGTACTGAAGCGCCTGTCCACCGGAACCGTCTGCTACGGCCTCTACGCCAACCCCAAGAGCGGCAACCAGGGCAGCATCGTCCGCGACGGCGTCGTCGAAGGCTGGGACCTCCACCCGGGCGGCGGACCGGCCCCGCACGACACCCCCGACGAAGTCCTCGCCTCCTACCTCTACCGGTACAACGCGGTGGCGTACTCGTGTGCCTTCGCGGGACTGCGACTGACCGACGCGCGCGCCGTCGTGGGCCCACCCGACCTCTGGGTCGAGCTGCCGCGTGATGACTACTGGGAGCACTGACGCAAGGACTGTGACGAGCAGTTCGCCTCCCCGTCGTCGGTGGATCCGGCATTGCTGGAGCGGACGCTCCGTGAGCGGATCCCCGATGCCGTCGGCGCCACCGAGCCCGAGATCACCGCCGCCGAAACGCGCCGCGGCGTCGCGCTGCCCGACGCCGCGGTGCGGCGGCTCGGTCCTCGAAGGCCACCTCGGCCCCGTGGCGTAGTCAGCGGTGGTGGTCCGACGGACCGGTGGCGGTCAGCCGCGCGGGAGGACGGTGGCGAGGACCGAGGGCAGGGGGTACCAGTCGGCCGAGGCGATGGAGGCGTGGCGGCCGGCCAGCAGGGTGACCCGGCCTCGGGCCTCGGTCTCGGTGGGACGCGTCGAGTCGATGGCGGGGGCGACGTTGTGCGCGTCGGTGGCGATCAGCAGGTAGTGGTTGCGGTCGTACCAGCCGGTGTCGATGGAGCCCCCGGCGTACGCGCTCGCGTCCCCGTCGAAGATGACGAACCAGGGCCGCAGCGCGGCATCGGCGTAGCGGGCGCGCGGGTCACCGGCCGCGGCCCGGTGCACGGCCGGGAAGGCGGCGGCCTGGCCGAGCCGGCCTGCTGCGGCGAGGGCGCGAAGGTGCTCGGCGTACTCCCGGTCGGTCCACAGCTTGTCGGCGCTGTTGCCCTCCTCCACCGTGCCGGGGATCAGCTCGACGAGGAACTTCCCGGCCATGCCCGCGCGGCTCGGCCACGCCCCGGCGCGGGCGGCGGCGTCCAGGTCCGGGTGGCCGGCGGCGAGCTGCCCGGGCCGGAACAGCGCGTCGCCGAGCTTCGAGTTCAGCAGCGCGTCGAGGTCGGCGGGCCCGCGCCCGAGGTTGGCGGCGAAGCCGTCCTTGAGCTCCAGCTTGAGGACGACCGGGCGGTGGCCGGGGTGGGCGTCGTGCCAGCTGCGGATGTCGGAGAGGCATCCCGCGAGGTTCTGGTTGCGGGACTTGGTGCGCAGTTGGGCGGGGGTGGTGGCGTTCTCGCAGTTGTTGTCGTTGCCGAAGGGGTTGTCGTGCGAGACCCGCCAGGAGCTGCCGAAGAAGTTGGTCCACACGTCGAGTTCGAGCATCGCGGCGCCGGAGTCCAGCGCGTCGGCGAAGAAGGGGTACTTGGTCTTCTCGTACGCGTTGTGCACCCCGACGCCGGTCGAGCCCGCGTACGGCAGGTCCGCGTACGGCTGGTCCACCGCGCCCGCCGCGCCCGCCGGGGCCGTGCCCAGGACGAGGCCCAGGGCGGCCAGTGCGGCCGCCACCGTGCCCGCCATCCGGTTCCGTATTCTCATGCTTTCGGCTCCCGTCAGCTCCATGCCGTTTCAAGTCGACTGGAGAGTAAGGGAGTTGGATGAAGTGGGGAAGGACGGCGGATGACGGGAGGAGCGGTGTGAGGGCGGACACGTTCCGATTCCGGAACCCGTGTCGCCTTCGCGCCCGTTGGACGCAGGACCGGTGATCGTCAGGGGCAGGAGCGCCACATGTTCGGCAAGGTGAGCGGCAGGGCCGTACGCGTGTGCGTACTGGCCGGTGTCTGCTGCGTACTGGCGGCCTTCGGCGTCGCGTACCTGGGGGACCTGCGCGCCCTCGCCGGGCATGTCGCGGACGGAGATCCGGCGCGCGGGAGCTACGTCCAGGATCCCGGGCTCGCCGACGAGGCTGCCGCGGCGGTGCTGGAGGGGTTCGCGAAGGAGGACCCGGCGGCGCGGAACCGGCCCGTCCCGGATGCCGAGCCCCTCCGCGAAGGCGGTCGGGCCCCGGAGGGTCAGGCCCTGAACGGCCAGGGTCTGAACGGCCAGGGTCTGAACGGCCAGGCCCCGGCCGACTGGCGGCCCTCCGACCCGCTGGAGGCCCGGCCCGCGGCCACCAAACCGTCGATCGGAGCGCTCTTCTCCCCCGGCCTCGACTGGGACTCCGAGCACCACTGCTCGGCCGGCGTGGTCCACTCCCCCGGCGGGGACCTCGTCGCCACCGCCGCCCACTGCGTGTACGGGAGCGGCTTTCGCACCAATCTCGCCTTCGTCCCCGGCTACCGCGACGGCGCGGCCCCCTACGGCGTCTGGGTACCCACCCGGATCTACGTGGACCCCCGCTGGGTCGCGTCCGCCGACCCCGACCACGACGTGGCCTTCATCCGGCTACGACGCGCGGGGCACCCCGGGCAGCGGCTCGAGGAGGTCACCGGCGCGCACGAGATCCGCTTCCGGCCCGAACTGCCCGTTCCCGCCCGCCTGGTGGGTTACCCGAACGATGCCGAGCAGCCGCTGGGCTGCTCGAACACCGCCGTGGCCGCCGGACCCACGCAGCTGCGGCTGGACTGCGCGGACGTACCGAACGGCACCAGCGGGGGTCCGGTCCTGACCGCGGCCGGGACCCTGATCGGGGTGATCGGCGGCCGCGACGGCGGGGGCGACGAGGTGACCTCGTACAGCAGTCTCCTCGGCGACGCCACCCGCGCCCTCTACGACCGCGCCACGGCGGGATGACGGCGTCGGCGGCGATCGGGGCACGGACGCGGCGGTGGACGACCGTCGCCGAGCTGGTCGAGCGAGGGCCTGGTGGCGGCGGACCAGCGGGCGGGCACCGGGCACCCTGCCGGCTCCCTTCACCGAGGCCGGCGGCGGGGCCGGGAAGGCGAGGCCGGCCGGCCAGGCGGGCGCCCGGGAGGTGCCCACGGTCGCGTCGACCATCCGGGCGGCCCTGCACGTCCGTACTGTGGCGACGCCGCACCGGGTCCGGGTAGCCGAGACAGCCGGCCAGGCGGGCGCCCGGGAGATGCCCCCGGTCGCGTCGACCACAACGGCGGCGGCCAGCCGCACACCGCCACGCGGGCCCACCGGCACCGCACCGCCCGCCGTAGGCACGGTCGGTCACCTACCGGCGGCGCCCGGCATCGCCCCGAACCAGTCGGCGGGGCTCGGCCACAGGACGTCGCGCGGCGTACTCCGGCAGGGCGAAGCCGCCCGCCGTCAGGTCGGCCGTCATCCCGCGACGCAGCCGCCGCTCGATCAGCTCGACGCCCCGCGAGCACAGCACGTGCGTGGGCCGGGACGGCGGCCCCTGTTCCGGTAGTTCGTCCCCGTTCCGCGAGCACCCCCGCCGTCGGCAGCCCAGCCCACCGCCTGGTCACGGGCTTCACGGGCTTGTGGGTGGTTGTCCGGATCGTCGTCCATGCCGTCGAGTCTCCGCCGGGATCAGCGGCCCGGTCAGGTCCCGTCCGGGGCGCCCGGAGGCGCCCCGGGGGCGGACGGGCTCACGTTGGGGGGCGCCCCGCACCCCGGCCGGAACTCCCGCCTCCTCGGGGCGCTGCCCACCGACCGCGCCCCCGGCCCCCGGCGTCCGGCGTCCGACGTCCGGCAGGTCGGTTTCACGGGCCTGGGTCCGGCCGGCGCGGCGCGCCGGTCCCGGGGGGAGGAACCGGCGGCCACGAACTCCCCCTGTGATCCCGGCACTTCGCCCCCAGAAGCACCAGGACCGCCCCGCCGGGTACGAGGTGGCGGCAGGCCGGCGCGGCGGCGGGACGGCCGCTCCGGTCAGGGTGGCGCGGGGCCCCTGGCCGGCGGCCAGTAGGCTGCGGGTCCACCCCTTGTCCCCCGTTCTCCGAGGTAGCGCGCAGTGAGCTCCGCAGCACCCCCTCCCCCCGTGACGGTCGTCGGCCTGGGCGCCGACGGATGGGCCGGGCTCACCGCCGGCGCGCGGTCCGCGCTGGCCTCGGCCGAGGTGCTGATCGGCGGGCCGCGCCAGCTCGACCTGCTGCCGCCCGGGGAGTGCGCCGGGCGGCGCGTCGCCTGGCCGAGCCCGCTGCGCCCGGCCGTGCCGAAGCTGACGGCGGAGCACGCGGGCCGCCGGATCGCGGTGCTGGCCAGCGGAGACCCCATGTTCTACGGGATCGGCCGCGCGCTGGCCGAGGAGTTGGGCCCGGACGCCCTGCTGGTCCACCCGCACCCCTCCTCCGTGTCGTACGCCTGCGCCCGCCTGGGCTGGCCGGTGGAGGACACCGAGGTGGTGACGGTGGTCGGCCGCCCGGTGGCCCGGCTCGCGGCGGCGCTCTACGAGGGGCGGCGGGTGCTGGTGCTGAGCGCGGGCTCCGGCTCCCCCGGCGAGATCGCCGCTCTGCTTCGGGAGCGGGGCTTCGGGCCGAGCCGCATGCGGGTGCTGGAGCAGCTCGGCTCCGAGCGCGAGGACGCGTACGAGGGTCACGCGGAGAGCTGGGACCACGCGCCGGGCGATCCCCTCAACGTGGTCGCCGTGGACTGCCGGCGCGATCCCTCCCACCGCATTCCCCGCCTCGGCGCGACGCCCGGCCTGCCGGACGCGGCGTACGAGCACGACGGCCAGCTCACCAAGCGGCACGTGCGCGCGGCGACCTTGTGCGCGCTCGCCCCGGCCCCGGGCGAGCTGTTGTGGGACATCGGTGGCGGCTCCGGCTCGATCGGCATCGAGTGGATGCGTACGCACCCCTCCTGCCGCGCGGTGACCGTGGAGCGTGTGCCGGAGCGGGCGGCACGCATCACCGCCAACGCGGCGGCCCTCGGCGTGCCCGCTCTCCTCGTGGTCACGGGCGCCGCCCCCGGGGCCCTGGAGGGCCTGCCCACCCCCGACGCGGTCTTCATCGGCGGCGGGCTGACGGCGCCGGGCCTGCTCGACGCGGCCTGGTCGGCGCTGGCCCCCGGAGGCCGGCTGGTGGTCAACACGGTCACGCTGGAATCGGAGGCGGTCCTCGCCGACCGCTACCGCCGTCACGGCGGTGAACTGGTGAAGCTGGCCGTCTCGCACGCCGTACCGGTCGGCGGTTTCACGGGCTGGCGGCAGGCGATGCCGGTCACGCAGTGGTCGGTCACGAAGGGTGCGGAGCGTACGGAGGCGGCGGACGCCACGGACACCGCGGACGAAGAGAAGGTGGATCACATATGACCGTGTACTTCATCGGTGCGGGCCCCGGCGCCGCCGACCTGATCACGGTGCGCGGAGCCCGGACCCTGGCCGCCGCCCCCGTCTGCCTGTACGCGGGCAGCCTGGTCCCGCCCGAGCTCCTCGCCGAGTGCCCGGCGGACGCCCGGCTCGTCGACACCTCCCAGCTGAACCTGGACCAGATCACCGCCGAGTTCGTACGGGCCCACGCGGCCGGCCAGGACGTGGCGCGGCTGCACTCCGGTGACCCGTCGGTCTTCAGCGCGGTCGCCGAGCAGATGCGGCGCCTCGACGCGGCCGCCATCCCCTACGAAGTGGTCCCGGGCGTACCGGCCTTCGCCGCCGCTGCCGCCGCGCTGAAGCGCGAGCTGACCGTCCCCACCGTCGGCCAGACCGTGATCCTGACCCGCGTCTCCCAGCAGGCCACGCCGATGCCCCCCGGCGAAGACCTGGCCACGCTCGGCCGCAGCGGCGCGCTGCTGGTCCTGCACCTGGCCACGCGCTACGCCGAGCGGGTCGTCGACGAGCTGCTGCCGCACTACGGGGCCGACTGCCCCGCCGCGGTGGTGGCGATGGCCAGCCGCCCCGACGAGCTGATCCTGCGCGGCACCCTGGCCGACATCGCCGGACAGGTGAAGGCCGCGGGCCTGGTGCGCACCGCGGTGATCCTGGTGGGCCGCACGCTGGGCGCCGAGCAGTTCCGCGACAGCCACCTGTACTCCGCCGAGCGCGACCGGCATGTCTGCTGAACCGGACCCCGGCCATGTGCTGATCCTGGGCGGTACGACGGAGGCCCGCCTCCTGGCGCAGGCGCTGGCGCGGGAGACCCCGTACCGCGTGACCACCTCGCTGGCGGGCCGGGTCAGCGCGCCCGTGCTCCCGCCGGGCGAGACCCGGATCGGCGGCTTCGGCGGCGTGGCCGGCCTCGCGGGCTGGATCATCGGCAACGACGTCACCCACCTGGTCGACGCCACCCACCCCTTCGCGGAGCGCATGAGCTTCAACGCGGTCGAGGCGCAGGCGCTCACGGGCGTACCGCTGCTCGCGCTGCGCCGCCCCGGCTGGACCCCGGGTCCCGGCGACGACTGGACCTTCGCGGCCTCCCTCGCCGAGGCGGCCGCCGCCTTGCCCTCCCTCGGCCGCCGGGCCTTCCTGACCACCGGCCGGATGGGCCTGCACGCCTTCGCGGGCCTCACCGGGACCTGGTTCCTGGTGCGTTCGGTGGACCCGCCGGACACGCCGATGCCGCCGCGCCTCGAAGTCCTCCTGGACCGCGGCCCGTTCGACCTCGCCGCGGAGCGGGAGCTGCTCGCCCGCCACCGGATCGACGTACTGGTGACCAAGGACAGCGGCGGCGCGGCGACCGCCCCCAAGCTCACCGCCGCGCGCGAGGCCGGAATCCCGGTCCTCGTCGTACGCCGCCCCGCGATCCCGACGGGCGTCGCGGAGGCGGTATCCGTCGAGGCGGCCCTTGCCTGGCTCCGCGACGGTGGCGGCGACGGCGCGCAGTCCCGGCGGGCGGTGCCGTAGCCCCGTGGGCCCGGGACGGTGACGTCCCGGGCCGCGGTCGTACGCACCCGCGCGGCGGGTCAGGCGATCACGGGTAGCGGCGCGGCGTCCACGTCACCCGCGACCCGTCGGCGCGCTCCGTGACCTGGGTCTGTGAGGAGCCGATCAGCAGAATCGTGCGCATGTCCACCTCGGACGGCTCCAGTTCGGCCAGCGTGACGATCCGCACCGACTGCGCCGGTCCGCCGACGTCCCGCGCGACGACCACCGGGGTCTGCGGCGAGCGCAGCTCCAGCAGCAGCTCCCGGGCCTGGGCCACCTGCCACGTCCGGCTGCGCGAACCGGGGTTGTAGAGCGCCAGCACCAGATCCGCGGCGGCGGCCGCGCGCAGCCGCTCCGCGATGACCTCCCACGGCTTGAGCCGGTCGGAGAGGGAGATGGTGGCGTAGTCGTGGCCGAGCGGGGCTCCGGCCGCGGCGGCCGCCGCGTTGGCGGCGGTCACGCCCGGCAGGACCCGTACGGGCACGTCCTTGTACTCGGCCTGCCCGGACACCTCCAGGACCGCCGTGGCCATGGCGAAGACCCCGGGGTCGCCGCCGGAGACCACGGCCACCCGCCGGCCGCGCCGCGCGAGGTCGAGGGCGAACTCGGCGCGCTCCGACTCCACCTTGTTGTCGGAACCGTGCCGGATCTGGCCCGGCTTGACGGGGATCCGGTCCAGGTAGGTCGTGTACCCGACCAGCACCTCGGCGTCGGCCAGGGCCCGCCGCGTCTCGGGCGTGAGCCACAGCGGCCCGGCCGGGCCGGTGCCGACGACCACGACCTCGCCGGGGCCGGACGGCACGCTGCCCGGGTTGCCGATCCGGCTGGGCACGACGGCGACGGCGAAGTACGGCACGCTGTCGGGGTCGGTGTCCGCCAGGATTCCGGTGCGCTCGCCGGCCATGGTGGCCCGTTCGACGTAGCGCGCCTCGGCGAGCCGGCCGCTGTTCTCCATGGCCCGCCGGACGGCGGGGAAGGTACGGCCGAGCTTCATCACGACCGCCGAGTCGGTGGCGGCGAGACGGGCGGTGAGCTCCTCCTCGGGCAGGGTCCCGGGCAGGATGGTCAGCACCTCCTCGCCCTCCACGAGCGGCGTGCCGAGCCGGGCGGCGGCGGCGCTCACCGAGGTCACGCCCGGGATCACCTCGGCCTCGTACCGGTCCGCGAGCCGCTTGTGCATGTGCATGTAGGAGCCGTAGAAGAACGGGTCGCCCTCCGCGAGCACGGCGACGGTGCGGCCGGCGTCCAGATGCGCGGCCAGACGGGCGGCGGAGGCCTCGTAGAACTCCTCCATCGCGCCCTGGTAGCCGCCGGGGTGGTCGGTGGTCTCGGTGGTGACCGGGTAGACCAGCGGTTCCTCGACGTGGTCGGCGCGCAGGTGCTTCGCGGCGATCGAGCGCGCGATGGAGCGGCCGTGGCGGGCGCTGTGGTAGGCGATGACGTCGGCTCCGGCGATCACCTCGACGGCCCGCAGGGTCATCAGGGAGGGGTCGCCGGGGCCGAGGCCGACGCCGTAGAGCCGCCCCTTGGCCGTGCTCGATGCGGGGATGCTCATTCTTCCTCGCTCGCGATCGCGTTGACGGCGGCGGCGGCGATGGCGCTGCCGCCGCGCCGGCCGCGCACGATCAGGTGGTCGAGGCCCGAGGGGTGCGCGGCGAGGGCGTCCTTCGACTCGGCGGCGCCGATGAAGCCGACGGGCACCCCGATGACGGCGGCGGGGCGCGGGGCGCCCTCCTCGATCATCTCCAGCAGCCGGAAGAGCGCGGTGGGTGCGTTGCCGACGGCGATCACGGAACCCTCCAACAGGCCGCGGTCGCGCCAGACTTCGAGGGCGGCGGCGCTGCGCGTGGTGCCCGTCTTCGCGGCGAGTTCCGGCACGGCCGGGTCGGAGAGGGTGCAGATGACCTCGTTGCCGGCGGGCAACCGCTTACGGGTCACCCCGCTCGCGACCATCTGGACGTCGCACAGGATCGGCGCGCCGGCGCACAGCGCGGCGCGGGCCCGCAGGACGACCTCGGGGGTGTAGCCCAGGTCCTGGGGGAGGTCGGTCATGCCGCAGGCGTGAATCATGCGTACCGCGACCTGGGCGACCGAGGCGGGCAGCCCGGAGAGGTCCGCCTCGGCGCGGATCGTGGCAAAGGACTGGCGGTAGATCTCCGCGCCGTCCTTCTCGTACTGGAACACGGTGTACTCGCTCATTTCTTCACTGCGGCGGGATCGGATGTGCGTCTTGTTCATACGCTGGGGGTGGTGCTGCGTGCGGCGGTGAGGGCCGCCGCCAGGTCGAAGGGGCGTGCCGGTACGGGAGGCCGGCCGGGCGCGGAGACCTGGTAGCCGCTGTCCCCGGTGGCGACCACGTCCACCCAGGCGGCGCCGCGCGGATGACCGCAGCGTCGCTCGCAGCCGGACCAGTGCACGGGCAGCAGCGCGCCGGGCCGCTCGTGGACACCGCGCCGCACCGCATCCTCTACGAGGGCCCGCGCATCGGCGCGTACGTCGGCCAGCGATTTGGCGCAACCCGGGCGCCCGGCACAGGCGGTAACGGACTGCCAGGGGCTGTCGGGGCCGAGCACCAGACCGGCGGCCTCGATCCGGGCGGCGCCGTTGAGGGGACGGCGGGTGCTCGCGCCCGGCAGGATGACGCTGCGCCAGGGGGTGATGCGCAGCTCCCCGAGCCCGCGGTCGGCGACCTGGACCAGGACCCGCCACTGGTCGCAGGTCAGCCGTCCGAGCGGGGGCAGCACGCACACCGTGTTCCGGTGGCCGCTGCCTGTCCCCCAGGGCTGGGGCGGCGGCGCGTACGGCCAGGCGACGGCGGCCACGCGGGTCGCGGGGATTGCGGCGGCGGCCAGGCGCGCCGCGAACTCGACCTCGTCCAAGGAGTGTTCGGGCGGGAGTTCGGACACCCGCCAGGCGCGGGTACCGGCCGCGTCGGCGGTGTCGAGGAAGTACTCGGCGGCGAGCAGCGCCGCCGCGGGCGCGTCCGGGACCGCCAGCTCCACGGCGTCGGCGGCGGCGCCGAGCCGTATCAGCGCGCGGCCCTCGGGCCGGCCGAGGACGGTGATGTCGGGGCCGAGCGCGGCGACGTCACCGCGGCCATCGTCGAAGGCGAACAGGAACCGGCCGGACAAGGCCGCCGCCCGTGCACTGTCACACAGCAAACTGTCCAGTGCCATGGCCCAGGGCAGCACATCGGGCCGCGCACCGCCGTCCAGACCCGACATGGGGGTCGCCACGATGTTCCGCACCCGCTCGTGGCTCGGGGCGGGCAGCAGCCCGGCCCCGTCCAGCAGTTTCGCCAGCCCGGCTCCGCAGCCGTCGGAGAGCCCGCGCAGCTGGACGTTGCCGCGGGAGGTGAGTTCCAGGTGCCCGTCCCCGAACCGGTCGGCGGCGAGCGCCAGCAGGGAAGCCTGCCGGGTGGTCAGCAGCCCGCCGGGAATCCGGACGCGGGCCAGTGCGCCGTCGTCCGCCGCATGCAGTCGCAGCGCGCCGGGACAGGCGTCGCCACGGTCGCGTATGACGGGTTCGTCCCGCGATGCGGCAGAAGGGGGCTGGGGCATGGCCGCGAGCATACCCACGATTCCCCCACCCCGACCTGTGTCCGTCACCACGCCCCCACGACCCCCGCCGCCGACCCAGGCCCCGCCGGCCACGCGAGCCGAATCCGGCCCCGCCGGCCACGCCGGCCAAAATCCAGCCCCGGCGCCGTCCCAGCCACACCGGGCAAATCCAGCCCCGCCGGCGTCTGAGGCGCCGGGTCCGGGGCAGCGCCCCGCAGTTCAGCCCCGCCGGCCAAACCCAGCCCCACCGCCGACCCGGGCGAC